>NZ_JBRUGW010000045.1:0-14714 GCF_053206505.1 Streptococcus fryi
CTATAGCAAGCAGGCATTACTTTCTTCCTTTGCCACCCTATTCTCCTGAACTCAATCCCATTGAACAGTTTTGGGCTACTCTAAAAAGAAAGGTGACTGAGTTGTTAAGAACAGGATGTTCTGTTCAATCTGCTTTAGAATACTATTTTAAAACTAAATGACTATATAATATAATGTCGTTAATAAATAGAAATTGTATACTACTAAGTTTCAAAGTAATTACAGTACTAGGTGTTAATGAAGCTATGAAACATAACCTATTGGTATAGCGATACAAGATATTTCAAAGGAGTACAGTGTTGTTATGAAAAAAATACAAACAGTGAGTGGTGTTGCGATTGTTGCTTTAACTACGGGATTGACAACGACAACTTATGCGACTACGGAAAAAACAGAAAATACGTTAGCAAATGTCGTGAAGTCACCTGATAAAACACCTGTGACACAAAACGATGTTGAAAAGAGTAAATTGGCATTAGAAAAGAGTACGGAAGCCGTTCGAAATCAAACTGGTGTTGTAGAAAATGCCCGTGCTGATGAAGAAAAAGCTTCAGAGCTAGTTGCTAATTTAGAAACAGCCGAAATTGCTGCTTTATCTTTAGTTGATCAAGCAACTCCAGAAGTGCTTGCTAATTTGGAAAAGACTATTTCAACAGAGGAAGAAAATTTATCAAAAGCTGATACAACAGTTTCAGCAGCTCAAAATGAATTGACTAAGGCAAAAGAAGAATTAACGGCTCAAGCTGAGGTTCTTAAGGAAGCTAATACTAATTTAGAAGCATCAGAAAAACGCGTTGCAGAAGCAGAAGCTAAGGTAAAAGAAGCTGAAAATTATTTTGATCCTGCTTACAAAGCGAAACTTGAAACTGATTTGGAGGTTAAAGAGGAAGCTTTTGACAAAAATAAGGAATCTTTGAGCAAGGCTGAGAAGGCAATCGATATCGCCAAAGAAACAGATGGTAAAACTGCTGCAGAGATTGGGAGTTTAGAAGCACAATTAGAAGATGCCGCGAAAAAACTTGAGAATGATAAATTAACTGTAGACAAAGTTAATAACGAGCTTTCCAAAACTGAGGCACAGAGTGATCAACTTTTAAGAGATATTAGTCTCCTAAAAGCTGAGATTGCTAAGATAGAGCAGACGATGAGAGTTGATAAGTCAGAGGCTGTAAAAGAATTAGAGACTGCTTTGGATGTATTGGCTAATGCACAAGCTGAGCTTAGAAGTGCTGAACAGGCTTTGGCCACTTTGGAGCAATCAGAGAAACAACGTCAACAAGCTATTTCTGAAGCCAAAGCCAGATTGCGAAATGTTCAATCTGATTATGATGCAGCTATGTCTAATTTAGATCGCTTGACTAAAGAATATGAAGCTTCAAAACCTACTTCAAATGTATATGGTTTAACAAACTATACGCAAACTCACCCTTCACGTACGCACCGTGTATTTGGTGTTGCTAATTTTGGAGCGACAGGCTGTGTGCCAACTGCGTTGGCTATTATCTTCACTGAATTGCTCGGAAGACCTATTGAACCTTTGGAAGTCGGTGCTTGGCTGTATAATAATACTGATGAATTTAATACAAGAGGTGAGGGTACTTCTGGTTTAGGTGTATTAGCGGCAACTCGTCATTATGGCTTGAAACCTGAGGTTTTAACAAGCTATGATGACATTGTTAAATCACTTAAAGAAGGTCACTTGATAGCGGCAGCTGTTCAGAACAACAAGTTTTCACCTTGGGGACCAAGTTACAGTCACGAGATTGTTTTAACAGGCTATTCTAATGGTAATACTTATGTGTATGACCCTTATACGACAGCTAATGCGGGTTGGTACTCCGTTGCTAGTCTATGGAGAGAGCAAAGTAGAGCAATAGGAGATGTTTACGGACTTGGAGCTCCGTTTGTTAAAATTAGTTCTTATAAAACAGAACGAATCGCGGCGGAAAGAGATAACGCTCTATCACGTGTACAACGTCTATCTGATAGTAGAAGTGCTTTGAATAATGAATTAAGTCGATTATTAGCCACATCTGATCTGAGAAATAAAGCTCAGATGCGTGTTGCGCAGGGTAAAAATGCTGTTGCTGTTGCAGAGAATAAAGTTGTTAGCTCAAGAGAACTAGTTAATAGCCTTACAGCTAGTCATTCGGAACTCAATAGTCAACTTTCTCAAAAACAATCTTTATTGGCTAAAAAAGAGAATGCTAAAATAGCTGTAGCTGATCAATTGACTACAATCAAGTCAGAAAAAAATGATGCAAATGTGACCTATAATCGTTCGCAATCTCAGTACAATGCAATCAATCAGCGTTTGTCAGAACTTAAATCCCTTCCATCGCAATTGATGGTGGCTAAAGAACGTTTAGCTCAAGCACGTCGTGAGTTTGATAAAGCAGAGAAGGCCTATAAAGAGGCTCAAACAGCAATTGCAATGTTTAGACAGAGTTTACCTAGTAAGGAAGATAATCTAACTAAAGCTAAAGCCGCTTTGAACCTTAAAAAATCTGACTATAAAGTTGCAGAAGCTAAGTTAAAAGAAGAATTATCGAGCTATATGTCTTTAAAAGCTGTTGTTGAAAAAGAAGCATCACATCTTAAGTCTAAGCAAACAGAGAAAGCTAGCCAACATCAAAAAGTACTACAACTGAAAAAAGAGCTTACCTCTTTAAAACAAGCTGGAGACAGTTTATTCAAGGCTAGAGAGGCTTTGTTGACAGCCCAAAAAGATTTAGAGGTTAAGAAACAGAACTTGTTGACAGAGTTAGCAAAACTGGATGATTTGAAGGAAGAAAATGAAGAACTTTCTAAACAACATTCAATAGTGTTAGCTGCTTATACAGCTTATCTAGCTACTCAGAAAAAAGTTGTTGAATTAACTGAACCATTAGCCTCTTCAAATAATGAAGTAGAACCTTTAGCAGTAGCGAAACCTAAGTCAGCAAGCATCGTTACTTCAATGCCAGTTTCGACTAAATCACGTAACGAGAGATTATTACCAAAAACAGGAGATCATTCTGCATTAGTCAGTGTAATGCTAGGTGGTTTCTCGACCTTATTGGGATTATCAACTATTAAGCGTAAACAAAAATAGAGTTACTAACGTGTTGCCACAGAGTGGATAACGGAAGTAATTGAGAGAATCAAGATGAACTGAATCTTTGCATGTTAGCTCTTAGTCTAACTTTTGTGTAGAGTCTACATCTGGTTCTCTCTTTTTTGACTATTTTCATTCACCTTTCTAATATCTTATACATCCCTTTATAGGGTGAGTCGTGTTATAATGAACATATGTTAAAAAAAATGTTACGCCAAGAAGTGCTTGAAACTCTGAAACGACAGGACCTTAATTTAAAAAGAACATTGGACCTTGCTCTTATTCACCGTCTGTTGAGCCATCCTGCCTATCGTTCAGCTAGGACTGTAGCGACTTATTTGGCTATGCCTTTTGAGGTAGATACGACTGTCTTTATTCAAGAAGCTTTAAAAGATGGCAAACGCTTGGTAGTTCCCAAGGTGATCGGTCCTGGGGAAATGATTTTTGTGGTGTATGATAAGCAGGAGTTGAGCCTATCTGATTTTGGGGTGTTGGAGCCTACATCCAGTTTAGAGGTTGCCCCCTCGGAGATTGATATGATGCATGTACCAGGTGTTGTTTTTAATTCACAAGGTTACCGTATTGGTTTCGGTGGTGGCTTTTATGATCGCTATTTAGAGCGATTTACTGGTACTACTTTGAGTACCGTTTATCCTATACAATGTCGTGATTTTGAGCCAGAAGCGCATGATTTACCGGTTAGAGAGGTTATTCGTTATGAAATTGACAGTTAAAGATGCTCCTGTTACCGTTATCCTTTTGGGGATAACTATTATCGTTTTTTTAGCCATGCAAATCGTTTTCTTTGGTCAAGCTACAACAGCCTACGCAGTCTATTTATCTGGTGGTATGTTTGGAGAAGCTATTAAGCAGTTCCCAAGTCAGAGTTGGCGTTTGGTGACACCTATATTTGTACATATTGGCTGGCAGCACGCTATTTTAAATACACTGAGCCTATATTTTGTAGGTCCTTTGGCAGAACGTTTTTTTGGCTCTGCTAGATTTTTGCTCTTGTACCTCTTATCAGGTGTGATGGGGAATCTTTTTCATTTGTTTTTTGAACCGTCAGTAGTTGCAGCGGGAGCTTCGACTTCTTTGTTTGGGGTATTTGCGGCTGTGGCTGTTTTAGGTTATTTTGGTGATAATGTTTATATGCAACAGCTTGGTCGAAACTATCAAATGTTGATTGTCATCAATTTGTTTTTTAACTTGTTTAGTCCAGATGTTGGTATGCTTGGACACATTGGTGGTGCTTTAGGTGGTGCCTTGAGTGCGGTGTTTTTACCTAATGAGGTTGAAAGAGAAATATTTAATCCTTTTTTCCGTACTCAAGCTTTGTTAGTGTATATTTGTACTATTATGGTCTTATATACTGTATCAGTATTTATATTTTGATTATTCCTCGTTAGTTGTAAGGATGTTAATGTTCATATGCCTTATGCTATTTGTGACAGTATTAAACATTTATCTGTTAATAATTTAAATGCTTTAATGATAAGAATATCTATTAGGATAGCGATATTCTACAGCTGTAACTCACAGATATGCTATTATAACAATGGATTTCCTGATTTTTTCTACAGAAGCATAGAAGATTATCCGACAAAGTCTATCATTACTAATGATTGTAATTAATTCACTTCATTTGTACTAGCAGTGATAACTGTCATTTTTCTTTATGCCTACTCTTCTTGTGGAAGAATTAATGAAAACATCAATGA
Organism: Streptococcus fryi; assembly: GCF_053206505.1. NCBI lineage: Bacteria > Bacillati > Bacillota > Bacilli > Lactobacillales > Streptococcaceae > Streptococcus > Streptococcus fryi. The sequence continues at coordinate 4,819 of NZ_JBRUGW010000045.1, forward strand.
TTTACTGGGGGTGTATTCTCTAAAGGTGTTTTAATGAGAAAGTATAAATCATATAACTCTGAAGCTATTGATGACAAACTAAGAAGAATAAGAGAGAATTGTTTCGCTAGGCTCTTTGAACTATCTGAACACTATAATAATTACTGATATAGTTCTTAAGAGTTGTACGTCAATTGATAATGAGGAAAATATTTTGATAATATAGAAAGTAATATAGGAGAAATTATGGAAGAAAAAGAATGGATTGCTTGTTTTGAAGTGATAAATGGAAGAAAACCAACTCCATCTGAATTAAAGAAAGCCTATGATGAGAGAATTATTTTGTCAAATCAACGGCATCTGTCTACCTGGTATCTTGTAGCAACATTGAGTATCATAAGTCTTTTTTTAGTTATTTATGTCTTAGTAATCAGGGATCCTGTTCAAGAAAAAATAACTCATTTAGGAATATCAAAGGTATCTAAATCAGATCCAGTGATAGATAGTCAGCGTTCGGAATCAATCAGCAAGAGAATAGAAGGGGATGATGATTCTAAAAGTCATGTCCAAGAAAATGATGGCAGTATAGATATTATAGCTATTCAATCAGGAGATTATGAAAGTATTTCTGGATTATGGCAATCGGAATATTCTGATGGCCTAATCGACTTAAATTGGGAAGAGTATTTTAGAGATTACCAATTGAGTTTTGAAGGTAATGTTATTGTACTAACACCTTTAGATAGAGCAGGTGCACCTACGTTGAAGATTATTCCTAGAGGCGTGGAAGCAACTGTTCCAGTTGGTTTACTACCTTATAGAATGCCTACTCTTTCATCGGTTGATCGTGTAATTATGTCAGGAGTGACAACGGATGTGTACTATAGAGAGAATGATTTTTCGAAAATTCCTAATTCAGTTTATTCGATGACTTTGATAGAGAAGTTACATAGAAGAATTATTGATTATCGTTTGTCTTTGGATGAATCCTATAGAGCAAAAGCGGATAAAATATCTCAGCATTTTACTTCAGATAGTCTTAGTTACTTGGAAACAAGAGATTTCATCCTAAATGATTCTATAAAAGAAGGTATAGTAGGTTTCTCTGGGAAGACTACAAAAATAGAGAATATAAGATTATCAGGAGATATTGTAACAATGACTGTTGACTATACTGGAGTATTTAAGTATTCAGATGGTCGTGAAGAATCTATCAAAGGAACTCGAGATTATGTAATGAAAAAAGTTGGAGATGATTATCTAATTCAATCACTTTGAGGGAAATAAATGAGAGAAAGAGAGTGGATTAAAAAATTTATTATTATAAATCATAGACAACCAAATGATTTTGAAATAAAAGAAGCATTTTTTAATCAGGAATTCAAAAAATCTTACTGGTTATCATTTAGAAGACTGGTTATTTGGAAACAAATTTTTATAGTCTGTCTAGTTGCCATGATTGTATTGGTTAGTTATCAATCAAGTATGACATTATATCAAAAATTTCAAGTAACTAGAAATCGTCGTATCTACTATACGATTATTAATGATTATCAGAAAGGTATTATTGATAAAGATGACGACAGAATACCACCAGAATTGTTTGAACAACCGACTCGAAACCCTTCTTATATCATTGAAGATTTAGATGAAGACGGAAGAGAAGAATTATATATTGGATTTGATGATGGTGAAGAAACAGTTGAAATTGTGAAACAATATGATATTTCTTTTGGAATGGTGCAGGAATTTGTTCCAATGAGTCATTTGAATAGGCTGCTAAAAGGGAAAAAGTGGACTAGGTTTGATGTTGTTAGCTTATCTCCAATAAATTTAGAAGAATTGTCAGTTAAGAATTTTTCGACAGTGATCGACACTTGGGTAACGAAAGATAGGTTATTTGAAGTCGATATAAATGATAGCGGGATTGATTCCATAAATGGAATCAACACAATAACTTCACCAAATGATAAGGAACAAACTGATTCAATAGTTCAAGTATACCAAGACTATGCAGTGGGTGATATAAGAGGAGGCAAAATCTCTCTAACTGCTCTCACTAATTTGGGTATTCATTATACATATACTTTTATACCAGAAGGAATTAAGTATAAAGAAACTGATTTGAAATTAGATAGACTTGTTGTATCAACTTTTGATGGTGAAAAGATTCTATATCGTTTTTCGGATATTTTTGAAGTGGAATCGGAGAAAGATAGTGGTAATGATCAAAGTGATTATATTAAAAAATATCAAAAAGTAATAGATGATAACCTTGAAATGTTGTCTTCGAATAGTTTTTATGGTCTCGAATATTATAGTCCTGAAGCATTAAACGCGGATGAGTTATATTATGCATTATATGATTTTGATAGTAATGGAATTGATGAATTTATTCTAGCAGGAAAAACAGTTGATTCCTACACTGGTACAACCTTTGAGAAGTTAGCTATTTGGGAACGAACTATTTATGGAATATTTACTTTGAAAGATAATGAAATTGTAACTTTATTTAATGGAACGGGTTATCGCACACATGTAGTACCTATGGCTGATGGTAGTTTTTGGTTAAGGGCATCTGGTGGATATGATACTGGAGTGTATGAACATTATGTATTAAATAAATCAGGAACTGAAGCGATCAAGGATTTAATAATAACATATGAAAATTTAGGAAAAACAGATGAGCTAATTGTAGCATCATCAGGGGATATACATACTTGGCAGGAAGTTAAATTAGAAATAAATAGATACGATATTTTGTCCTCTAATAGTATGGAATGGAATAGATTATAAAGATTTTGGGAACTATATACCAGTTTATACCAACCACAATATGTAGTACTTTCAACAATACCCAAAAAGAGAGGCTCTTTTCTACCATTTGTCACGTCTATCAAGTTTTTAAGCTAGACAATAAGACAAGACAGTAGCTATTTTTCGGCAACTATCTTGTCTTTGACATTTATTCAGTCCCAATTTGTAAAATTAAGCTAGACAGAAAAAGCCATCTATGTTAGGCTCAGATAAACTACTGCATTTGTCTGAAAGGAACTAACATAAATGACCTACACTCATGAACCACAAATGAACTCGTCATGATATAGGCTTACTACCAAGAAGGTAAAAAAGTAACAGATATTATGAAGGCTCTTGGAAGATCAAAACAGACGATCTACAATGTTATCAACTTTCTCAAAGACGGACATTCTGCTTATGATTACTATGAACACTATAAAGCCAATAAGAAACGCTGTGGGCGAAGAAAAATAAGTCTTTCGCAGAGATTGACGTGAAAGAGCTGAACTCTATCCTCATTTTCAGACAGAGTTTGGACACCTAGAAGGAGATACCATTGTTGGCTAGAAACACAAAAGTGCAGTTATTACCTTAGTAGAACGCCTCTCAAAAGCCATAATTACACTGAAAACTAAGGGGCGAAAAGCAAGTGATGTTGAGAAAGCAATTCATCAATGGCTGTCTCAATTCCCGGAGCATCTCTTTAAGTCGATAATCTTTGATTGTGGGAAAGAATTTTCTAATTGGAAGTCTATTTCGAATGCACATGACATTGATATTTTCTTTGCCGATCCAGGTTGTCCTGGTCAACGAGGTCTCAATGAGCATTCAAATGGCTTATTACGGCAGAATGGACTTCCGAAACAGATGGACTTTTCTGGTCTTTCTCAGCAGTTTTTATCAGCTATATCTGATAAAAGGAATAGAATTCCTAGAAAATCCTTGAATTATCAAACACCATACCAAGTTTTTCTGAGTTACTTGAAAAAGTCTAGCTTAATTTGACAATTTAGGAAATCTTTAAGCGTGTCTATCAGGAATCGCCTAAATCCTATCGTGAAAAACTAAGGAGACCAGTAGCTAAGTAAGAAGACAGATAAGCACATTCTGAATGTTTTTTCGTTAGAATAGATGATATAAGTTTGTCATATAAATCTTAGTCTGGTAATAGTATGGATTGCTTTCATTAGAAGTAGAACTACTTATCCATCTATCATATTAAGTTGAGATAAATAATAGTTGGTTTAAGTCTTGCAGTGTTTTAGGGTAGTTTTTGTTATAAAACACGGTTTTTCCACCTCTCGTGATATGTTTAGGCCTGTCAATATGATGACTGAAAATAAAGCCGGGAAAATTCCTAGCTTTTCTTTAACAACCTAACGCAAACGATTGCATAAAATCATATAACCTAGTATACTAGAAATGTAAAATCAATTTAGGAGGAATTGACATGGATCAATATTTAGGAAAACAGTCTAAGCCATCAGCTGATAAACGTCAAGTTTTTGGTATCCGTAAACTTAGTGTTGGTGTGGCTTCTGTTGGTCTAGCTTCTTTGTTTGTACTAGGTCAGATACAAGAGGTTCATGCTGACGAATTAAGCCTTGCAGAAACAGATACAACGGTTGGTCGTGTCGTAGAACCTGTAGAAGAAACAGCAGTTCTCACTGAAGGGGAACTATCAGAAGAAACTGAAGTCAATCCGATTCCGACTCGTCTTGTTTCTGATGTTGCTACAGATGACCAAGTAGCAGATGGCAGTCTACGTTTGCATTTTAAAGCCTTGCCTGAAGAACCATTGGACAGTCTAGGGTTGTGGACGTGGGAAGATGTGGAAACACCATCTAGCACTCTTGGTGCATGGCCGAATGCTGCGACGAACTTTGCAACTGCTAAGCAGGATGACTATGGTTATTATCTAGATGTCAAAATGAAGGACAAACCCCAAAAGCTTGGTTTCTTAATCAATAACACAGCTGGTCAAAATATCACAGGAGACCAATTTGTTGAATTTATTAGTCCTAAGATGAATCATGTTTGGTTAGATAAGGATTATAAGGTTAATTATTCGGAACCACTGGCACCAGGTAAGGTCCGTTTGAATTATTTCCGTACTGATGGTGATTATACTAATAAATCGCTTTGGGTTTGGGGAGATGTTGAGAATGTGACATTGGGTGATTGGCCTAATGGGATTGATTTTACAGCCGAAGGACCTTATGGTCGCTACATTGATATTGACTTGAAGGAAGCTGCTAATAATCTTGGGTTTTTGTTATTAGATGAAGGCAAGACTGGAGACGATGTCAAGATTCAAAAATCGGATTATAAATTTACAGAGGTGAGTAAGTATTCACAATTATTTGTGAGAGATGACGATCCAGTTGTTTATACAAATCCTTACTTCGTTAATAATGTCCGTGTTTTGGGAGTGACCCATAGTAGTGTAAGAGAGTTAGAGGCGACTTTCTCGACGCTAGAAGGTGTGACAAAAGAAGACTTATTATCAAAAATTAGTGTGACTGATAAAGATGGTAAAGAGGTGTCATTATCAGATGTGATTCCAGATGTTGCAGCAAATAAAGTTAAATTAACAGGTGATTTTAATCAAGAAGGAGCGAATTATACAGTGACATACGGTAATGAGCAATTTACAACAAAAATGAGTTGGCAATTAAAGGATAGTGTTTTTGCTTACGACGGTGAGTTGGGTGCACGAGTTTCTGATGAGGGAGCGAAGGTAGATTTCACCTTGTGGTCACCAAGTGCCGACAAAGTAACTCTTGTACTTTATGATAAGGATGATCAAACAAGAGTTCTTGGTAAAACTGATTTAGCCAAGGGCGATAAAGGAGAATGGCATCTTACTTTGGGTGATAATGCTCTAGGTTTAGCAGACTATAGAGGGTATTTTTACCATTATGAAATCACACGAGGAGATGAAACAGTTCTTGTGTTAGATCCCTATGCGAAGTCACTGGCGGCTTGGGACAGTAGCTTAGCGGATAAGGGAGCAGCTTACAAAATTGCTAAAGCGGCTATCGTAGATCCATCGGAAGTAGGACCTAAAGACTTGACTTATGCCAATATCGCTAATTTCAAACGTCGCGAAGACGCTATTATCTACGAAGCACACGTTCGTGATTTCACTTCTGATAAAGCTATCGCTGATGAGTTGAAAAACCAATTTGGAACATTTGCAGCATTTGCAGAACGTTTGGATTATTTACAAGATCTTGGTGTGACACACGTTCAATTGCTTCCTGTCATGAGTTACTATTATGTTAATGAATTGAAAAATGCTGAGCGTTTAGATGAATATGCTTCAAGCAATAGCAACTACAACTGGGGATATGACCCACAAAGTTATTTCGCTTTAACAGGGATGTATTCAACGGATCCGACAAATCCTTTAAAACGTATCGAAGAGTTTAAACATTTAGTCAACGAAATCCACAAGCGTGGCATGGGTGTCATCTTGGATGTGGTTTACAATCATACAGCAAGAACATTTATTTTTGAAGACCTTGAGCCTAACTACTATCACTTTATGGATGCAGATGGCACGGCTAAATCAAGTTTTGGTGGTGGACGTCTTGGGACGACACACCACATGAGCCGTCGTGTTATGGTTGATTCTATCAAATATATGGTAGATGAATTTAAGGTAGATGGTTTCCGTTTTGATATGATGGGAGACCATGATGCTGCTAGTGTTGAGATGGCCTTCAATGCTGCTAAGGCACTAAATCCAAACGTCATTATGCTTGGTGAGGGTTGGAGAACCTATGCCGGAGATACCAATTATCCTGAAAAACCAGCTGATCAAGATTGGATGTCTTCGACAGATACAGTCGCTGTTTTCTCTGATGATATTCGTAACACGCTTAAGTCAGGTTTCCCAAATGAAGGGACACCAGCTTTTATTACCAATGGAGCTAAGTCTGTTGAAACGGTCTTTAAAAATATCAAGGCACAACCAACGAACTTTGATGCTGACTCACCAGGAGATGTTATCCAGTATATCGCAGCCCATGATAATTTAACCTTGTATGATATCATTGCTCAGTCTATTAAGAAAGACCCAAGTAAACCAGAGCACGATCAGGAAATCCATAGGCGTTTGCGTTTGGGCAATGTTCTTGTTCTGACTGCTCAAGGGACACCGTTCTTACATTCTGGACAGGAGTATGGACGTACCAAACACTTCAAACATGAGGATTATAGATATCCTGTATCGGAAGACAAGGTTCCAAATAAAGCGCACCTACTTGTTAATGAAGACGGTACACCGTTTGACTATCCATACTATATTCATGACTCTTATGATTCGTCTGATGCGATTAACCATTTTGATTGGACGAAGGCAACAGATGACAAAGCTTATCCTGAGAACACACGTAGTCAAGCCTTTGTGAGAGGATTGATTGCCCTCAGAAAATCAACAGAAGCCTTTAGATTGCCAAGCAAAGCAGACGTTGATGCGAAAGTGACTTTACTAACAATACCTGACCAAAATGGCGTAGCTAAGGAAGACCTTGTTATTGCTTATAGTATCGAGGGAAATGACGGTGAACGCTATGCAGTCTTTGTCAATGCAGATATGAAGGCACGTGAATTTATCTTATCTGAAAAGGATAGAGCTCTATTAGCAGGTGATGTTCTGGTTGATGGTGAAAGAGCAGGAATTGATGCTCTTGACAATCCTGTTGGAGTTACTTTGGGTACAGATCGTATCACGCTTGCCCCTCTAACAGCAACTGTTATTCGTTTGACAGCTAAGGTTGAAAAAGAACCTGACACTCCAGAAACAAGTGAAAAACCTCAGAACAGAAACGGTGTGGAACTCTTAAATGCTGACAGCTCTAATGAACGTCCGACTGCGACAGAATTGGGTAAAGAATTCCATCAAGAAGCAGACAAGATGCATAACGTGATTGCTGAAACAGAAGCAACAGAAGGTCTTTCTTCAGTTGCAATGACGACAACAGCGTCATCTTCTGAAAAACAAGCTAGCCTGCCTAAAACAGGTGAATCAGGCTCTATGTTACTACTTGGGTTAACAAATCTCTTGGGAGCATTGGGATTGAGATTGAAACGTCGTCAATAATTTGTTTATATGAAAAGGTCTTGTATTTTCAAGAAATCTTCTTGAAATACAAGATTTTTTCTCAAACAAATCTTCTCGGTTCGTAAATAATAATTGCAATTTTTTTCAAATCATTATATAATAATGGTGTTGGAAGTTCTTGTAGATTTACAAGTTAATCTTTTCACAAAAATTAAAGGTATTCGCCTTTAGAATAAAATTTATTATGGTTTTCATAAGGAGGAAATCACAAATGACAGTTAAAGTTGGTATCAACGGTTTTGGACGTATCGGACGTCTTGCTTTCCGTCTTATCCAAGAACTTGAAGGCATTGAAGTAGCACGTATCAATGACCTTACAGACCCAAGCATGCTTGCTCACTTGTTGAAATATGACACAACTCAAGGTCGTTTCAACGGCACTGTAGAAGTTGCTGAAGGTGGCTTCAACGTTAACGGAAAATTTGTTAAAGTTTCTGCTGAACGTGACCCACAAAACATTGACTGGGCTAATGATGGTGTTGAAATCGTTCTTGAAGCAACTGGCTTCTTCGCAAGCAAATCAGGTGCTGAAAAACACTTGCATGAAAAAGGAGCTAAGAAAGTTGTTATCACAGCTCCTGGTGGAAATGACGTTAAAACAGTTGTTTACAACGTTAACCATGACATCCTTGATGGTTCAGAAACAGTAATCTCAGCAGCTTCATGTACAACAAACTGTCTTGCACCAATGGCAAAAGTTCTTCAAGATAAATTTGGCGTTGTTCAAGGTTTGATGACAACTATCCATGGTTACACAGGTGACCAAAATACACTTGATGCACCACATGCTAAAGGTGACCTTCGTCGTGCTCGTGCTGCTGCAGTTAACATCGTTCCAAATACAACTGGTGCTGCAAAAGCTATCGGTCTTGTAATTCCAGAACTTAACGGTAAACTTGATGGTGCTGCACAACGTGTACCAGTTCCAACAGGTTCATTGACAGAATTGGTTTCTGTACTTGCAACTCCAGTAACTGCTGCTGAAATCAACGCTGCAATGAAAGAAGCATCAAGCGAATCTTATGGTTACACTGAAGAAGAATTAGTATCTTCTGATATTGTTGGTATCCACTATGGTTCATTGTTCGATGCAACTCAAACTAAAGTTATTGATGTTGATGGCAAACAGTTGGTTAAAACTGTATCATGGTATGATAACGAAATGTCATACACTGCACAACTTGTTCGTACACTTAAATACTTTGCAAACCTTGCAAAATAATTAGTGTCTAAAAAAGACCGGCTACTTGTCGGTCTTTTTGTGTATCTAAAGCATTTTTATTATTTTTGAGATGAATTTAGGGATAAAAAATCAGAGCTTTATTACCGTACGATAGTTTAAAAGGGCGTTTTTGCTTGTTTTAAACTTAATGTCTATCAGTAATAGCTCTGATTTTTAAATCTTGGTTGATACTAAAGCGTGACTTTATAAAGTTCTGCTTTAGTGTTATTAGAAAAAGTTAGGTAGAGAAGTGATAGAAAGATGTGTTTTTATTGACTTAACTAATCTTCTTTACGCTTTTTGAGATATGTCGCTAAACTAGCTAATCCTAAACCAAGCAAGGTGAGGTGTGTTTGAGGAGCATCCGCTGTTCGTGGTAAATGATGTTCTTTAGTCTCATCGTTTTGGGATTCTGTGCTAAGAGTTTCATCACTCATGCCAATTTGCTTATCTTGTTTTGCTATTTCTCCTAGATTAGATTCAGTGTGTTCAAACAATTGTTGACTGAATTCCTGTGTTAAGCTTGGTTTACTGCTCGCTGGTTTTTCTAGGATTTCTTTGAGAGAGATGCTTGTTTTTTCCTCGGATGTTAAGCCGCTACCGTTTTTATGAGTAAGTTTAGCTGACGGCAAGTCATTTGTTGTTAGGTTGTCAGTTACGGCCGTTTTCTTAATGAGGGTAGGTTGACTTTCTCCATTGACGTTAGCCCATGTTGTCTTTATGATTAAACCATCTTTTTTCTCGATAGTATCTTGAAGCGTCACG
>NZ_JBRUGW010000046.1:0-12550 GCF_053206505.1 Streptococcus fryi
ATTCTCCTGAACTCAATCCCATTGAACAGTTTTGGGCTACTCTAAAAAGAAAGGTGACTGAGTTGTTAAGAACAGGATGTTCTGTTCAATCTGCTTTAGAATACTATTTTAAAACTAAATGACTATAATATTGAACCTGTTTATGGTTCAAGTTCAGTTAGACCAGATAGTTTCAATATCAGGTATAGAATTGAAGGCGAGCCTATTAGAATCCGTCAGGTTAATAATAAAGCAGGAGGTTAACTATGTTTGAAAATGAATTAAACCAGTTAATAAAGAAAATGGTTGAAGTTACAAATGCAATGATACCAATTAATTGGAAGGATTTATACATTTATACTGAATTACAAGATGGTGAAGGAGAAACGTTATTCTATTATAATAGTTCAGAGGAGGAAGAGAAATATAAATACTCTCATGATATTCCAGAGGAATATAACATTTCATTTTCAGAGTATATGAATGGGTTTAATGAGTTAATGTCTACTTCACGAGAAATACATAACCTGTTAGATAAGAATGGTCAAGAAAAATGGGTATGGATGACAATTATTGTACATAATCAATCAACATTAAAAGTTGAATTTGATTATGCAGATTGGCTAAATAGTTCTTATACATCCAATCAAAGATTAAAATATTTTCAGTATACACATCTTGGGAAAATCCCTCAAAATGAATTAGAAATGAAATTGTTTGAAGAGATGGAAGAATTTCAGAAAAAAAATAACAGTTAAAATTCTATTTCTAGAGGAAGGAGGTATGGTAGCCTCTAATGTGAGTTTTGTCGCTTTTCATTGTAAGTCATATGGGACTTTTTCATACTTAAAAGGCTCTATAATCTCCGTGGTGGAGTTACCCACTACAGAAATTATAGAGCCTTAATTCTTCAAGTGCTTTTACTGTTCTATAGGCATAAAGTTTCCTACTATTTTTCCTACAATCCGTTTTTCGTCCTCTGCTGGCGCAAACTTGTCTGGATAATCTTCACTTATAGATACTAGGCGATAACCATTTTCTTTAAGGTATACTTTCTTAATGTAAACTTGCTCATTCCAGACAATGGCGTAAACTGCTCCATCGTAGTCAAAGCCTCCTTCACGGATTAAGGCAACTTCACCGTCTTGATAAACAGGCTCCATTGATTGATCTTCAATCCATGTCGCCACATCGTAGAGGTACTGTTTATCTGTAAAGACTTCCTTAGTCTCGTATTCATCCCAGAGTCCATTCCCATGCCCAGCTGATAAAGCCACATTATCAAATACTTGCACAGAGAATAGCGGGAGAACTTTTTGTTTGTCTTGTTGAGTTGTTTGTAGAGAGTGAGGTGAGGGTGCTCCTCGTACAAGTCTTGGATGTTAATATCTAAGACTTGAGCGAGTTGGTCTAAGTGTTTTTTGTTTGGGACAGCTTTCCCAGTTTCCCAGGCAGAGAAGGCAGACCTTGTAATTCCTAGTACACTCGCAATAGCAGTCTGGGAAATATTTTTTTTCTTGTCGATGTTGTTTGAGTTTTGTGGGTGAGAACATGTCTTTGTCTCTTTGTCAATTTATAACTTGACAAAATTATACCATAAGCTATAATAGAATTCAAGATAAAAGAAAAGGAGTCCTATCATGTCCAGACCATCTCTTGAAACCTATATCCAAAAGAAGTATTATAATCTCCTTTTTGCTAAGGCCAGGGCGTTTTTGATTGAACACAGAGAGGAGATTGATTTATCGACCAGAAACATCCGCAATCCAAGGAACTATATTGAGCTAATTGATATAGATGTTTATACCATTTATACGTCAATGCTGGACAATAACCGTTTGGAGATGGAGATTGTGGTGACTGCCTTTGTGGAAGTGAGCGAACGGTATAAGGGAGAATTAGAGGTAGATGAGAAAACCATCTGGCTCTCAATGGTCACAGAAGTTGTCCTAGATAATGGTATTAAGTCTTTTGTGGTTCAATCCGTTGACCTGAAAGAACAAAATAGACGGTGTAGCCGTTTCCTCAGTCGGTCAGGTGTGCCCTATATTAAAAAGACTAACTTTGATGACTTAGCCCAAGCCTTTCTAGACAAATATTACCCCAAGGCTCTCAAATCACCGACCAAGATTGAGGTGACAGAGCTTGCGGCTACCATGGGCTTAACGATTGTTGAAGCGAAGCTCTCTTCTGATTTTTCTATCTTTTGAAAGATGGTCTTCAAGGATACTGAGATAGAGACTTATGATACTAACAATCAAGCTATCAGGCGATTAATCAAGAAAGGAACAATCTGTGCGGATGAGGAGGTTTCTCAAAAACGAAATATCGGCTCCCTAAACAATACCATTATCCACGAGTGTGTTCATTGGGAGTTTCATCGCATTTATCATGAATTGCGTATGCTGGTGGATGAAACTCATGATTCGGTATCCTGTCGAACACAGGAAAACCTGTCAGATGTGGCCAACTGGACTGATTTAGACTGGATGGAATGGCAGGCTAATAACCTAGCTCCTAAAATCCTTATGCCAAAGAAGCAGACAAGACAGAAAATTGAGGGTCTCTATCGTGCCTTATCATCCATTTATAGTGATCTGTCTAAGATTGAAGTCACCATAGAAGTGGTGGATAGTCTGGCAAATTTCTTTGGGGTATCCAGACAAGCCGCAAAAATTCGGATGATTGAGTTAGGCTATAAAGAAGCTCATGGTGTCTATAATTATTTGGATGACCGTTATCTGAGAAACTACAGTTTTGAGCTAGATGCCTTTAAGGACAGGCAGACCTATACGATTTCTTTCACCGAGTTATGTTTTCAATACTTTTCTAATGTTCGTTTTAAGGAGGCCATTGATAGTCAGAAGTTTGTCTTTGTGGATAACCATGTCTGCCTAAATAATGATAAGTATATCGAGACTTATGAGAACACTATTATCATGACCGATTATGCTTATGAACACATGGATGAGTGTTGCTTACGCTTTACTTTTTCAGACCGTAATGCTAAGAAGACGATTAGCTCGGAAGAGTTTAGTGATTATGTCCTCAACCGCACCAAGGTCAAATCTGCTTACGACATCAAGGTCGATTTTATGGAGGATATGGGTAATAATGGTTTGGTAGAGAGTTTAGCTCCTGAGAATTTCAAACGCCTAATGAAAAAGGTGGTTAGCCTTCTTAAAGAAACACCTGCTCTCTTTCAAGAAGCTCTAAAGTTTCACCGAAAGCGAAAGGACTGCCCTCAAGATATTTTAGCAGAGGCTATTCGTATTGATGTTCAGACCTATCGTCAGTATGAAAAAGATGAGGAAAAAATCCCTTCCCTCTCTCGTCTGGTCGCAATTGCGGTTACCCTCAAGCTTTTTCCTAATTTGAGTGAGGACTTGGTCACTAAGGCTGGCTATATCTTCCGATTGACCGAGAAGGATATTGCTTTGAAAGTGATTTTAAACTCTTGTTACATGAAAAGCATAGAGGAGTGTGAGGCTCACTTCAAGGAAGTGAATCCAGATTTCACCTTATTCTAAAAAAATAATCTATAAAAGGGGAATGTTCTCCCTTTTTTGTGTCCCAAAACAGTTATATTAAAGTTAAATTATCCTCAAAGTCCAATGTTATGGGCTTTTTTCATAGGGAAAAACTTCCCTGAGAGATTTTTGGATTTGGCTATATACTAGTTTTGTGAGTTGGAGATGGCCATCATAAGTAACTCCAAAAATTTTTAGAACGGATAATCAATCAATGAAAACAGTCTTTATTTGTTCGCCTTACCGAGGGCGAGTTATTGAAAATGAGAAGAAGGCACGAGACTATTGTCTCTTGGCGACCAAGCGAGGTTTTACACCTATCGCCTCCCATCTACTCTTTACTCAGTTCTTAGATGAGAGCAACCCTGATGACCGTATCAAGGGGCTGACCATGAGTCGTGAAGTTCTAAAGCGGTGTGATGAAATTTGGGTGTTTGGACCAGTCATCTCTAAAGGCATGGGCTATGAAATATCTGCCGCAAAAGAATACGGCATTCCTTTTCGCCTCTTTCATGAGAATGGACAAGCCATCAATCCGAGAACCATGGATATTGATGACCGGGTAGAGCGTAACTTTGCCATTGATTGTAGTGGTCACAATGTGGTTTATGCAGAAGATGGTCATAGCAGATTGAGAGAAAAAGAGCCGTCATTTTGGGCCAAGGTATTTGGATAAGGAGTCTAACTATGGGAAATATGAAACAATTAAGTCTGATTATTGGCCATTTACGAAATTTGGCAGATAGTTTAGAAGACCTGTGCCAGGGTGTGGAACGTGTTACTCCAGAATCTGTTGGAGTTACTAATGTTAAGGAAAAAGCACAAGTTGTAGAAGAGTCAACTGTTACTGTTGCGATTGAGGACATCAGAAAGGTTCTAGCTGAGAAATCGCAGGCCGGTAAAACGGATAAGGTCCGTGAACTCCTGCAGCGGTATGGAGCTAATAAGCTCTCAGAAGTTGAGGTGAATAAATACCCTATGCGTCCTTGCCAAAGTCTAAACAAGATGACATCAAGCATGTCGGAGGCTTTGTCTTAGGTAGGCTTAAGGACGGTAGACGCAAGAAGGATGCGGTGATTAGCCGCTCGGCTTTAACCCTTGATATGGACTTTGCGACGGTAGGGATTGTGGATGAGTTGGAGCTCTTATTTGACCACAAGGCTTACCTCTATTCTACCCATAAGCATAGTCCACAAAAGCCACGCTTGCGGCTCATCATTCCTCTATCAAGGGAAGTGAGTGCCGAGGAATACCAAGCTGTTAGTCGAAAAGTGGCCGAGGATATTGGCATTGAGCTCTTTGACGATACCACCTATGAGCCAAGTCGACTCATGTACTGGCCATCGACGTCACAGGATGGAGAGTTTGTTTTTCACAAATTAGCTGGAGAGCTCCTTAATCCTGATCAGGTCTTGGCCCGCTATGCCAACTGGAAGGACACCAAGTCTTGGCCAGTTTCTAGTCGCCAGGCCAAGCTGATGGAGCGAGCCATTAAGCGACAGGCTAACCCCTTAGAAAAGACAGGCTTGATTGGAGCCTTTAACCGAGCTTACCCCATCACGGAAGCCATCGCAACCTTCCTTTCAGACATTTATCATCCCTCTAGCTATCCTGGGCGTTACGACTACGTCCATGCTACCACAAGTGGCGGTGTTGTCATCTATGAGGATAAGTTTGCCTATAGTCACCATGCCACTGACCCTTATGGAGGAAGGCTCCTATCCAGCTTTGACTTGGTGCGACTCCACCTCTTTGGGGATCGAGACGATGAGGGACAAAAGGACACCAGTAAGCAGCCCTCGTTTAAGGCCATGCAGGACTTGGTGCTAAAAGACGACCTTACCAAAGAGCTACTTGCCAAAGAGCGTCTCGAGCAAGCGAGTCTAGAGTTTCAAGATGACCCCAACTGGCAGTATCAACTGGAGCTGGATAGGACAGGGAAGGTCAAAGACACCCTCTCCAATATCGCAACCATTGTTCGCTATGATCCTAACCTCCAGAACATCGTCTACAACGAGTTCAAGCACATCATCGATGTCAAAGGCCCCTTGCCTTGGAAGCAGGTCAAGGGTGGCTGGAACGACTCTGACCTGGCTAATGCCAAGCTCTATTTTGAGCGGGTTTATGGCATCTGGTCACCAACCAAGTTCAAGGATGCTCTTCTTGCGGTGGTGACCGCAGAGCGGACCTACCACCCTATCAAGGAGTACCTAGAACCCTTGGTCTGGGATGGGGTTGAGCGGATTGAGCACCTTCTAATCGATTACATGGGGGCTAAGGACACTACCTACACACGAGCGGTGATGCGAAAGACTATGGTCGCAGCTATTGCACGCATCTATGAACCAGGAATCAAGTTCGATTCCATCTTGGTATTGAATGGTCCGCAAGGGCTAGGGAAGTCCACCTTCTTTTTGAAGCTAGGCGGTAGCTGGTTTTCGGATTCTCTAGCTATCTCAGACATGAGGGATAAGACAGCTGCAGAGAAGCTCCAAGGCTACTGGATTTTAGAAATCTCTGAGATGACCGGGATTAAAAAGACCGATGTGGAAACGGTCAAGTCCTTTGTGACCAGGCAGGACGATAAGTTCCGCCAAGCTTACGGGGTTAATGTGGAAAGTCACCCAAGAACCTGTGTCATTGTCGGATCGACCAACTCAGAAGGAGGCTTTTTACGAGATGTGACGGGTAATCGTCGCTTTTGGCCAGTACAGGTGACCAAGGACAGTCAGAAGAAACCGTGGCAGATGGCAGATATCGACCAGCTGTGGGCAGAGGCCAAGACCTACTATCAGGAAGGGGAAGCCCTCTATCTTACAGGTAGTGTGGCCAAAGAAGCGGTTCAGGAACAGCAGGCGGCTATGGAATCGGATGACCGTGAAGGGATTGTGGCTGACTACCTGAATACTCTATTGCCTGAGAATTGGTCTCAGATGGATCTCTATGAGCGTCGAACATTTATGTCTGGTGGCGAGTTTGGCAAAATCAGTCAGGGGACAGTTAATAGAGAGCGGGTCTGCATTATGGAAATCTGGTGCGAGTGCTTTGGCAAGGAACGCCAGAATTTAAAAAAGATTGATTCCTACGAAATTGAAGGGATTTTGAACAAAATTGGTGGTTGGACCAAGTACACAGGAAATGCGACAGGTAAGATGAAATTTGCCCTTTATGGAACCCAGAGGGCTTTTGTACGGTTGCCAGTAGGCAACTAAGTCCTCTTGTTTTTAAGGGGAATTGGTTTCCCAAGGTAGCCAATAAAGCCGTTAGGCAACCGAGACGGCAACCAACAAAGTTCCTTGTCAGATAAGGTTTTCTGAGTCTTTGGTTTCCTTAGTTGCCTATTCTTCTAATAGAGTAATGGTAATGATAAGAAAAAGGGGTTATCGGACACCTGTACACGCGTATAGGATTTCAACCCCTTTGGCAACCGCCATCGGCAACTGATGATTGGAGGATTGTGATGAGAGAAAAAGTAGTGGAAGAAGCATTGGTGAAAGCAGTTAAGTGTCGAGGTGGATTGGCTCTGAAATTGACGTCTCCCTCTTGGGTTGGCATTCCAGACAGGCTGGTGCTCTTGCCTCAAGGAAGCCTTGGATTTGTGGAAGTGAAGGCTCCTGGGAAAGTCCCTCGTCCTTTACAGGTCAGGAGATTAGAACAGTTAGAAAACTTGGGCTTCAAGGTTTATGTTTTAGACAGCTTAGAAAAAATTGAAGGGGTATTGGATGACCTACAAACCACATGATTACCAAATCTATGCGACAGAGTTCATCAAGAGTCATCCTACTGCCTGTCTTATGCTTGAGATGGGCTTGGGAAAAACGGTGATTACATTGACGGCTCTTTGGGACTTAATTTTAGATTCTTTCGAAGTGAGGCGAGTGCTTATCATTGCCCCACTTCGAGTGGCAGAACACACCTGGCAGGAAGAATTAAAGAAGTGGAACCATCTTTCAGACCTTAGCTTATCCGTGGTCGTTGGTTCAGAAAAAGAACGCCGAGCAGCACTCAAAAAACCAGCCTTTCTCTATACCCTAAACCGAGAGAATGTGGTTTGGCTGATTGACAATAAGCTCTTTGACTTTGACATGGTGATTATTGATGAGCTGTCTAGTTTCAAGTCTTATCAATCCAAACGCTTTAAGGCCTTGCGACGTGTGCAAGCCAGCACCAAGCGGATGGTGGGATTGACAGGAACACCTGGTAACCTCATGGACCTCTTTTCTGAGATTGGTATCTTGGATGGTGGTAAGCGGTTGGGACGATTTATCACAGTATTTCGTGACCAGTATTTTCTACCAGATAAGCGAAATGGACAGGTAGTCTTTTCTTACAAACCCAAAGAGGGAGCAGAAGATGCCATCTATGACCGTATTTCTGATATGACGATTTCTATGAAGGCTCTCGATTACCTCCAAATGCCAGAACGAATTGACCATGAGGTACTGGTCGAGATGGATCTTAAAGAAAAAGACCTCTACCAAACCTTTAAACAAGAATTGGTCGTGTCACTAAAAGACCAAGTCATTGATGCCATCAATAGTGCTAGTCTGTCTAACAAGCTCTTACAGCTGGCTAATGGTTCAGTCTATGGTGAAGACAGAACTGTTCTTCCCTTTCACGATAAGAAACTTGATGTCTTGGAAGAGATGGTGGAAGCCATGCAGGGCAAACCTCTTCTTGTAGCTTACTGGTTTAAACATGACTTACAGCGACTTAAGGAGCGATTCAAGGAGGCTAGAACTATTACGAGCGGTCAAGCGATTGATGATTGGAATCAAGGAAAGATTAGTATCGGGCTTATTCATCCAGCTAGTAGTGGTCATGGGCTTAACCTTCAAGCTGGCGGTTCGACCATCTGTTGGTTTGGCTTGACCTGGTCTTTGGAACTTTATCAGCAATTAAATGCCAGACTCTGGAGACAGGGTCAAACAGAAACGGTTGTCATTCATCACCTCATCACAAAGGGGACGATTGATGAGGAAGTTATGAAACGCTTAAAAACTAAAACGGTCACCCAAGACCATATCATTGAGGCAGTCAGGGTGTCTTTGAAAGGAGGATAAGATGTCAGAAGCAGAACGCTTGTTTATGAATTACGAGATGATGCAAAAAGAAGTGAAACTATTACGCCATCAGCTGGAAAACTTTGTCGGTATCACAGAAGACGAGATGATTGATACCATGGTCTTTGGTGGGCAAAGTGATGAGCCAAGGGTAACCATGACCAAACGTCATGATCGAACAGAGACCATTGCCTTATCCTTCAGAGAAAAAACGGTGGCTGCCAATCGAGAACTCTATCAGTTTTTATCTGATAGATACTTAAAATTGACTCAGGACTTGGCTTTCTTTGAGACGGCTATCAAGCAGTTGCCTGAAGACCTTTCGACTTTTGTCGTGGATTTGGTTGTAAAAGGAGAGAGTTGGGATAATCTCATGGTCAAGTACCATATCAGTCGTAGTAGCATTACCAGATGGAAAAAAAGAGCTATTAAGGAGCTTGATGTCATTTACCAGTTGAAAGAACAACAGCTAGTGGATTATTTGTTAAGTTAGGAGGAGATATGTGTAAGAGAGGCGATATCTATTATGTGAACTTTAGTCATCTGCAAGGTAGCCATTATCAACAAGGGAGACGACCGGCTTTAATTGTCAGCAACGACTTAGCCAACCTCAATTCTTATCTGGTGACAGTCGTTCCATTAACCAGTCAGGTCAAAAAGAAGAAGGAGTTACCCACTCATGTGTTTTTACCACAAGGTGTTATTAAAGGACTAAAACGGTCTAGTCTTGTTCTAGCCGAGCAAGTGAGTACCATTGATAAGGGGTTGTTGGAAGAAAAGATTGCTTGCGTGTGGGATAAGAACTGGTTGAATAAGATTGATAGAGCTTTAAAAGTGCAATTAGGTTTATGATGGTATGAACTTAGAAAGTCTTACAAGTAAAAGTGTTCATTTTGAGATTAAAATTTCTTGAAATTTAGTTAGAATAGTGTATAATAGAGTTATAGATGAGTAGTCGGCTCATGGTCAATCTGATAGTAATCTTGGACATAAGGGCCAAGCGGGTGGCGGACACCAAAACTAAAACCGATACTAATCCTAGACGTAAGGGCTAGGCGGGTGGCAGACACCAGAATAAACCGACTAAAAGGCGACTCACAGTTGTGGGTCGTTTTTAATTTTGGAGGAGTACGTGACACAGGGATCTAAGTTTATAAAACCTAATGTGAAAGAGTTGAGACGCTTGGAGCAGAGTATGAATACATTGCATCAAGCAGCAAGCTATTTTCATGAACATTTTGTTGGCCGAAAAATGGTTTACTGCACACCGCATGATGAAGTAGCAGTATATTTTTCTGAAACCAATTATATGCATCTCTGTGGATTGAATTATTCCAAAGGAGCAGAAAAATTTTTTATTGATTGTTTGGATCAGCAGGTCAATTTAAATTTATTGAAGGTTAAAGAAGACGGAACAACTTTGCAAAAACTACAAGTTTTAGCCTCTATCTCTGAATTAACGAGTTCCTATTTGAGACTTACTGGTTCAGGTCGGTATTTGTTTTTAGAATTTGATTATGCATTGAGAACGAAGAAACAAATTTTAGCTGTAACTCTAAAAGACACAACTCGTAAGGTTGTACCACAGTCATTGTTGGACTTAAAATCACAGAATAGTTTTCCGATTGGTGAAGGGGTAACTCAGATTTATTCTGTAGATTTGTTGACACAAGAGGTAAAAGAATATTACAACTCTAATCAATAGAAAACTGATGTAAAGATTTGAAGTTAAATTCAAGTCTTTTTCTATTTGTCAAGTAAAAATAATGAATTTTGAAAAGACGGTACTAGGGCGGTACTAATGTGGAACTGTGGCGGAACTACCTCGGTACTAATGTGGAACTAAGACGGTACTGACTTTTCATTTTAGAGGTGGTATACTTATGATGTCAAAAAATATAGAAACGAGCCTGACCCTCTTGTAAGGGTTGGGCTTTTTGCGTAGAGGCAGAATATGTTATTTACAAGTGAACAGGTGTCGCATGGACACCCAGATAAAATCTGTGATCAAATCTCAGATAAGATTGTGACAGCTTGTCTAGCTCAAGATAAGACTAGCCGTGTGGCGGTTGAAACCCTCATCAAAGATAACCACGTCATTGTGGCTGGTGAAGTTACGACCTCAGCCCTGTTTGATGTGGAATCTTTGGTAAAAGAAGTTGTTGAACCACTTGGGATGGTAGACGTCAAAGTCACAAATCTAATCGGATTTCAAAGTAAAGACATCGCTCAAGGTGTAGATACTGGGGGTGCAGGCGACCAAGGTCTCATGTTTGGGTATGCGACTGACGAAACACCTGAATACCTACCGCTTCCTTATGTCCTTGCGACCAAGGTCTTGGAAGAGTTGAAAACTCTCAATCATCCCTTGTTGCTTTCGGATGCCAAAGCTCAAGTCACTTATGACTACGATAAGAAGCGGATTAAGACTTTCTTAGTGTCTGTTCAGCACAAGGAAAGTGCAACTCGTAAACAAGTTAAAGCCATTGTCAAAGAGGCGATGATTAAGGTTGCCAAACGATACAAACAAAACACCGATTTCAAGATTTTGGTGAATCCAACGGGTCGCTTTGTGCTAGGTGGTTCTTATTCGGATGCTGGAGTTACAGGTCGAAAGATTATCGCAGACACCTACGGAGGTTTCTGTCGTCATGGTGGCGGATCTTTCTCTGGCAAAGACCCAAGCAAGGTTGACCGCTCGGCAGCCTACATGGCTCGAAAGATTGCCAAGGATATTGTCCGTGATGGTTATGCTAAACGCTGTGAGGTTCAATTGGCCTATGCGATTGGACTCAAGCAACCAGTCTCTATCTCTGTGGAAACCTTTGGGACTAGTAACTATACCAATGACAGTTTGTCACAGATGATTGGGCTTCGCTATGACCTAACCCCACAAGGGATTATTAAGGAGTTAAATCTTCTTCGGGTAGACTACACTAAAACCGCAACCTACGGGCATTTTGGTAAGAAAACCTTGCCTTGGGAATTGTAAAAAAACATTAAAAATAATGCAAATAAGACTGGATAAGTCTTGGCTTCTACGGTAATATACACTTACCAAAACAAAAGGAGAACAACCCCATGACTAAACGCCAACAAGAAAACCTATAAGCCCTCTTAACAGCCATTACTCAAGAAGAGCGTTTGATTGAAACGCTTGAGACTAGACGAATCGACAACTTAGATTTCCACAATGTTTCAGTTTGGGGCATCAAGCGAGCTTTGGAGCGAGCCTACCAAGTAGGTCAAGCCAGCGTTAAATAAACCAACAAGCCTTACCAAAGGGTAGGGCTTTTGTCGTGGAAAGGAAAAGCTAATGCCAAGAAGACCAAGCACTCCATGTAAACAAAATGGTTGTCCTAACTTAGTACCTTATGGTCACAAGTATTGTGACAACCATAAAGAAAACCTGCAACTGGATGCCAAGTCAACCAAAGCCAAAGGCTACAGTGCACAGTGGAACAAAGCACGACTTCGTTACTTAAAAGTTCATCCACTCTGTGTTCAATGCAAAGCCAAAGGTCGACTGACCAAGGCTACTGTTGTTGACCATATCACACCCCACAGAGGTGACCAAGAACTCTTTTGGAATCAATCTAACTGGCAAGCACTTTGTAAGTCTTGTCATGATAGGAAGACCAAGACGACTGACCGATATGTGGAATATACTTATTGGTTCTAACAAAAAAACCACTCGCAAGTGGTTCGTTTTATTTGAAGAGTTGCACCCAATTTTGTTTTTGGTAGAGAATTCTAAGAATTGCGACCGTTGTGTCATCAAAAACGTAGAAGACAAGGTAATTGCCAGCAATCATCATTTTTAATGGATGTTCGTTTGAAAATTGACGATAGACACGTTCAGATACATCAATGCCGAGACTTGGCACTTCCGCAATTTTTGTAATGGCAAGTTTGATGTTAGACATTGTATTTTCGGCAGCTTGAGGTGCAAGAAAGTGATTAAGGATGTAGTTATAA
>NZ_JBRUGW010000047.1:0-12477 GCF_053206505.1 Streptococcus fryi
CGAAACTTTGACAACTTTAAAAGAAGGATTTTGATTGCCTTGAACATCAAAAAGGAGAGAACCAATCTGATTCTCTCCAGATGTTAGCTTTTCATCTACCCACTACAGTTGACAAAGAGCCAAAAAAACGAACATCACTTAAATCTGATTGTCAGACTTCAAGTTATGTTCGTTTTTTGCTTTAGTTGTGAAGGTTTTTCATCCGATTCCTTACTTTATCAATTCGTAAATAGCTTCAGCATAAATAGCTGCTGCTCTATAAAGGTCTTCAACATCAATGAACTCATTGGCTTGATGCATGGTATTGATATAGTTAGGGAACATTGCACCATAAGCAACCCCTCGTTTCAAGAGACGACCAAAGGTACCACCACCGATAATTTGCTCATAGCCTTTTTCACCTGTGTGTTTTTCATAAACAGATAGGAGAGTTTGGACCATTGGATCTTCAATTGGGCAGTAGTGTGGAATGTGACCATGTTCAGAAATTGTCACAGAAACAACCTTATCTAACTGACGCAACTGCTCTTGCAATTGCTCTGGACTTGTTCCTTGTGGGTAACGGATATTCAAAGCAATAGTATTGTCATCATGAGTTGTATCAAACTTAAAGACACCTGCATTCATACTGAGAGAGCCCATACGTTCATCTCTGTAAGCAATTCCTGCTTTTTCACCTTTGAAATCGTGATGGAATAATGCTGTCGTTTCAATATAATCTTTGGCTGATCCTGCAATATCAAAATCTGACAAGAACAAAGCTAAGTAAGTCGCACCATTGATGCCTTCTGCTGGTGTTGACCCATGCGCTGATTTACCAAAAATAGTCACCTCAACCTTGTCATCTTGTGACATCACTTGACCTGTAACCTCTGTGTGCTCTGCAAGGAAAGCCGCTAATTTTGCTTCAACATCGGCTAATGCCACCCCTGATAACAAGGCAGTCCCAGATTCAGGAACCATATTTTCACGCAAACCGCCTGTAAAACGATGAAGAGTTACGCTACCTGCATTGTCACCTGCGAAATGAAGGTATTCAGTAATATTACCCTTTTCACCGTTGATAATTGGGAATTCGGCATCTGGTGAGAAACCAAAGTCAGGATCTTTGAGACCATTGTGGGCAAAATAGTAATCCATATCTGCCCAACCAGATTCTTCATCTGTTCCAAGAATGAAACGAACCTTCTTAGACGTTGGTAAACCAAGTTCTTTGATTATTTTTAAGCCATAATAACAAGCCATTGTAGGCCCCTTATCATCAGAAGACCCACGAGCATAGAGGCGTCCGTCCTTAATCACTGGCGTGTATGGGTCAGTATCCCAGCCCGAACCAGCAGGTACAACATCCAAATGGGCAAAGATACCAAGTACTTCATCACCTTCACCAAATTCAAAATCACCTGCATAATTGTCAATATTACGTGTCTGATAACCATCACGCTCAGCCATAGCTAAGAAATGCTCCAATGCACGTACTGGACCAGGACCGAATGGATGCTCAGCATCTGCTTTATCATCTTCACGTTCAGACTTCACAGCTAAGAGGCTAAATAAATCAGCCATCAAATCGTCACGACGTTTTTCTACTTCTGCTTTAAAATCAACTGTCATTTTATTCTCCTTTTATTTCACTTCAATCATTTCATCAACTGGCAAACGATAACTCGGTTCAACCTTCTCATCACTATAGCCTACAGTAAACAGTAATTCCGGTTTGAACCTGTCGTCAATTGCTAAAATCTCATTGACTTGCTCTTTATCAAAGCCTAGAATCATGTTGGAGGCAATGCCCTGATCTGTCAATGCCAAAACCAAATTCATGGCAACAATACCAGCATTCAAAGCGAGATACTCCCCTTTGACCTCATCTGCCATTTGCTCAAACTGTTTAGGATAAGTCTGAGCAAATTTAGCCAAAGTCTCAGCTGGTAAATCGTGCACACCAATGCGTGCTATCTTTCTAGCACGTTTTGATAAATCGGTATCGCTAAACAAGGCAATCAAATATTGAGCAGAAGTGGCTTGATCACGATTGTCACCAAACATAGATTCAGCTAGTTCTGCTTTCTTCTCGTTAACAATCACGAACTTCCAAGGTTGCATGTTATGAGCACTCGGAGCTAAAGTCGCGATTTCAATAGCTGTTCGGATATCGTTAATATCGACAGATTTATCATTGAAATTCTTAATCGCATGTCTTTTTTTATTAAGTTCTAAAAATTTCATCGCTATCCTTTCTTATTTCAATATAATCATCTTTATTATACCACTTTTTAAAATGGTTTTCAGATTTCATTTTAATATCATTGAATTCCATAATGCCATCCGACTTGACTACCTATCTGATTTGAGTCTATCTGCAGTCAGTAGACTGAGGTATTCACTGTGTCATCTATCGTTTTCCAATGATAGATGATATAAAAACTATATGTCGTACCTTTGTCTGCTTTAGTAATTAAAAAGACAAGATTTTTTAGTGACCAACCCGTTCACATTGAGACTTCTACCTTACTCTAATAGCAAGGACACTATTTCTGTTCCTTATCGGTTTGATGTAATGATACCAAGACTTGTTCTGCTACCTTGCGAGGTAGACCTAACTGATGAAGGTCCTCGATAGAAGCTTCTTTTAATTTAGTCATATTCTTATAAGTAGACAGGAGCAGTTGTTTTCGTTTTGGCCCCAGTCCCTCAATACCGTCCAATTGAGACGAAAAGGCATTTTTACTGCGAACCTGACGATGAAATGTAATCGCAAAACGATGGACTTCATCTTGAATACGATGTAGGAGAAAGAATTCCTGAGAATTCCTAGGAAGGTCAATAACTTGAAGGGGTTGCCCAAACAAAAGCTCATGAGTCTGGTGCTTATCATTTTTTTGTAAACCAGCAACCGGTATGGTCATTCCCAGTTCTTTTTCTAGCACATCTTTTGCTACCTTAACCTGACCTTGACCTCCGTCAATGATAATCAAATCTGGTCTTGGTAAACCCTCACGCTTCACACGGCTATAACGACGATAGATCACCTCTCTCATTGATGCGTAGTCGTCTGGCCCCTCAACTGTTTTTATTTTATACTTTCGATATTCCTTTTTATTTGGCTTGCCATTCTCAAAAACAACCATAGCAGATACGGGACTTGTCCCCATAATATTCGAGTTATCAAAGGCTTCTATCCTTAATGGTATCGGAATGTTAAGAAGTTTTCCAAGATTTTCAATGGCACCTCGTGTCTTTTGAAGGTCTTTGTCGAGCAAATCAAATTTTTGTTGCAAACTAACACGAGCATTCTTGGTCGCGAGGTTAACCAACTGTTTTTTCTCGCCTTTTTGAGGTTTTATAATCTTAGAAGGGACTAAAGCTGCTACTAATTCCTCATCAATTTCACTAGGGATAAAAATTTCTTTGGGGATAAGATGGTCAGTTTCTTGATAAAATTGTCCTAGAAAAGTCAAAAAGTCATCCTCAGGATCATTATAATAAGGAAAAAGGTTAACAGCACGTTGGATCAACTTACCTTGTCGAACAAAGAAAACCTGAACACACATCCAGCCTTTTTCAACATAATAGCCAAAGATGTCGCGATCCATGAGGTCATGACTCATCACACGTTGCTTGGTCCGTAGCGTTGAAATAGCTGTTAATAAATCTCGGTATTCTGCTGCTCGTTCAAACTCAAGTTGATTAGACATGACTTGCATTTTAGCTTTGATATCATTAACAATCTTATCATCTTTACCATTTAAAAACTGCTTAACATCCTCCGCCATCTGCTTAAAAAAAGCATGGTCTACTTGACAAATGGTGTGTGCCGCACATTGTCCAATATGGTAGTAGAAACACACTTCCTCTGGCTTATTATGGCACTTTCTAAAAGGAAAAATCCGATCCAGAAGTTTTTTAATATCGTTTGCTGCTGTTGTGTCAGGATAAGGACCAAAATAAAGAGCACCATCTTTTTTAACCTGACGTGTGATAACAAGACGGGGATAAGATTCATTTGTGATTTTGATAAAAGGATAGGCTTTATCATCTTTGAGTTTGATATTGTACTTAGGCATATTTTCTTGAATCAAATTGATTTCAAGCAACAAGGCTTCAATATTTGACTCTGTGACGATAAATTCAAAATCCGCAATTTCAGATACCAACATCTCTGTCTTGGTATCATGACTTCCTCTAAAATAAGAACGGACACGATTTTTCAGATTTTTGGCTTTGCCGACATAAATGATTTGGCCTGATTTATCCTTATGCAGATAACAACCAGGACTATCTGGTAATAATGTTAATTTATGTTTTATCAGTTCATTCATAGTTATAGTATAGCAAAAAATCACCTTAAGGTGATTTTTTAGGTCAATTTCACTTTAATAAGGCCAAAAGGTCACTGTAGGATTGAACCGTATAGGTCGGTATAGCAGTGGTGTGATTATCTAGCCCACTAGGGTTATACCAAACTGTATCTAGCCCTACATTATTACCTCCCTTAACATCCGCTGTCAAACTGTCACCAATCATTAGAGCCTTATCATAGCTAAAATTCACTATTTGGTCTGCGATATGGTTAAAAAAAGCAGCGTTTGGTTTTGGTATACCAATTTCTTCTGATATAAATACCTGAGTGAAAAATGTTTCTAAACCTGATCTGGCTATACGACTTCTCTGAATAGTTTCGATACCATTGGTTGCAGCGTAAACCTGATACCCCTGCTTCGTAACACTATCTAGCAAGGCATAGGCACCGTCATAACTCTGTCCTTGTAAAGACAAATGAGTTTGATAACGTTCTGCCAAATAAACACCGTCCATCTCAATTCCGAAATGAGCAAATAACTTTGAAAAACGGGTATTGACCAATTCAGATTTAGTCAATGTGCCAAGCTCCAAATCACGCCATAACTGTTTATTCATTGGCTTGTAATAGTCCTTAAAAGACTTGATATCATCAACGCCATGTTCTTCTAATAAAGCAGTTAAGGCTAAATCCTCCGCCGTATCAAAATCTAGAAGGGTGTGATCAAGGTCAAAGAGAAGATATTTATAATACAAAAATCAAAATTCCTTTCTAGGGGTGCAAGAAGTCAAAAGGGATGCAAATCATTTCTTCCTTGAAGACATTGATTACTTCATAAAGCAGCTATCGCACAAAACTTCCCATCTTACTGTATCTTGTCTCAGTTTTCCTTGCTGACCACATACTTCGCAAGTTACTTCAGACATCCTATAATACTTGTCGACAACCTCTTCTATCTCATTTACAAGATTGATATCCGTATCAGATGGGATACTATAATAAAATCTAAGTGTGCCAAATTTTTCTTTGACCTGATTGACGGTGATGTTCGGTTCAATTTCGTATTTCAAGTAGAGACCACTAATTTCATCACATAAATTGTAAATCAAGTCATACCAACCATCACGGCACTCACAACCAAAAGCTGAATATAGGTCATCAATAAAATCTGAATTCTTCAATGGGAGCTTTACCATGAATTTAAAGGCAGACCCTAATTGTTTTTCTAAAGTTTCTTTCACAGTTACCTCCTAGTAACTATAGTTATTTTAGTACTTATTGGGAAAGTACTCCTTTCCCAATTGCCAAATATACCTATCAATATCTTTAAGGTTATAGTCATTCAAGCCATAAAATGACCGAAAATCAATGACAATTGATTTAAAAATGGAGAAATCCTTTAGGTCCACTTTTCTAAATTTAGAAAACTTATCTCTTTTGTTAAGTGCAACCAGTACTTTCTCCACGTAAGTATCATAGATAGGATAGTCATTCGGAAAATGGTGACTGCAGTATTTAGTTGAGAATGAATAGAAGTTTCTCATCTTACCATTCATATTAACCAAAGCCATCTTATTTACAATTGACTCGTCAGCATTTTTAATAGCTTCATCAATATTGAGACTTAAGATATGCTTTGCAACTGGAAAGACGTTAAAAATATTGGTACTGTAAAAATCATTTAGTGCCGAGACCTTTATAAGAATATCATCAATATCAACATTGTTAGGATAGGTAGTGAAGAATAATTTATCTAACGCATTTTCTTGAAGAACATAATTTTCCAATGAATCCCACTTAGATAGGTATTTCTCAACTTCACTATGACTTGGTTTATAGTCAATTGGTAGCATTGTCTCTCCTTTACACGCTCAATCGATATAGTCTAAAAATCTAAATACAGCTTACCAGCTTCTGAGATATTTTGTTTTACACTTCGATTTAAAGGGTGAACTGGTTGCCCCGACTTAGTTAGAGGTGCGAAAGAATACACACGAATATTATTCTTGCTAAATGATGCTAAAAGTTGATCCCTGCCTTTCACTAAGGAAGGTTGTCCTAGATTGCCCCAAGCACCCCAAACTTCGTTGATACCGTTATCAAGTAAAAACTCCATAATTAGCTGGACATTTTCTTTAGAAAGCTCTGGGTTAAAGTCATCCAAATCAGAGGCATT
The DNA here is from genome assembly GCF_053206505.1 of Streptococcus fryi. NCBI lineage: Bacteria > Bacillati > Bacillota > Bacilli > Lactobacillales > Streptococcaceae > Streptococcus > Streptococcus fryi. Next base: position 6,480 of record NZ_JBRUGW010000047.1, read on the forward strand.
AGTAGCTCGTTCAGGATACACATTAGTTACAACCCAACCATCATACCCTAATTTCTTACTAGAGTTGATTATTCTATTGATAGTCCTATCACTATACTCCTCATTGGCTGCTGATGGGTTCATACAAACTGCAACTAATGGGTTTGAACCTACTCGACCAAGCAAAAATCTCTGGTATTCATTGTATTTCACAGGCACACACAAATTAGGCTCCTCACCTAGCGGATACTGTGGGCGAACTTTAGTAATTTTGTTATTCATAGAATCACCTCATTGAAATCATTATACCACGAAAACACTTACAGTAATATAGAAAATAGTAGGAACACAGAAACTGCGTCCCTACCAATATCAATTATGAGTAAGCTGACTTACATTTATTTACCATTCTTCTTGAAGTCTGCTAACTCCTCAAATTTAGTGAGTTCAAAGACAAAGGCCTTATCCTCTTGAATATGTATACCTTCAATTTTATAACGCTTTGACTTACTCCACTCATCCATAATATAAAATAGAGTTTCACGAAGATTCTTGTTCATCATTTGAACAGTACGTTTCTGTTCACTTTCAGGTTTTGAGAAAGTAAAAGAACCTCGAGTTTTAGGTCTACAAACCTGAATCCCCATTACCTTTGTTTCTTTGTTAAAAGCAATTATAACATGAGAAGGATAACCTAGCTCTTGGACAATTCCCTTACTAAAAGTTATAAAATTTTTGTTAACCGTTATACTGAATTCAAATCTTGAGCGATCAACTGTTACTACTTCTAAGTTAAAATCTTTAAAACGCATATTAGTTCCTCTTTCTTATTTGAAAACTTCTTGAATGTCTTTAGGCTTCCAACTTGAATCAAGCACAATAAAATCCCTCAATATACCAGACTTGATTTTCTTGATGTAGAGTTTAGGTGCATTTACTTTTGTTGTAGATTTCGATTTTCTTCTTGGCTGTTTAAGTAATTGCTGCACTAACTCCCACCTAGAATCTGGTATGATTGAGGGAATGCCATTTTTTAGTCGGTATTTGGGTTTCTCACCATTATTTTTACGTGACTTATGACTAAAACAATCAACGGTAAAAGTCTTCTGCATGATAATTTCACCCTTGTACTTCTCGTTTTTGAGTATACTGTAAATAGCTAAGTTTGACCAAGTGTCCAGTCCAGTAACCGTAGGTATCCTGTTTTTCATCAATGTTTCAGCAATCTCTCGTGCTGACATCCCATCAATATAGGAGTCATCAATGATAATGCGACCATATTGATCTTTGGTATAACCCAACAAGTTATGTGTAGGAATAATTGCTATTCCACGTTTGAATCTTTCGATAACAGACCATGTTATTGAGGCGCTCTTTTGTTCACTCTCGCCTTGAGCTACAATAGACATAACACCTAAGATAAATTCACTCTTGGTATCCAGTGTATTGAGATTAATATCTTCTATATAGATACCAACAGGATTAGGTAACGCCTTCAACTCACGGTAAATGCCTATGAAGTCTAGTTGATTACGAGCAAACCGACTAACGCTCTTGACGATTATCAAGTCGATATTACCTGATCTACAATCTTCAAGCATCTGCAAGAATTGTCCACGCTTTTTGATGGTTGTTCCAGAAGCACCCTGATCAGCATATATTCCAGCCAACTCCCATTCTGGGTTATTATTGATTTTATCACTATAAGTCTGCTTTTGAAGTTCAAAGCTCCCAGACTGTGATTCATCAAAAGTACTAACACGACAATAGGCTGCCACACGCAGTTTTTTCGTCTTTACATTAGTATATTCACTTTTAGCTGGAATAATCTCAACAACACGTTCGTTCTCAAAGGCTTCACGAATTCGTTCTTGCTGACGAGTTGTCTTTCTAGTATTCCTTCTTACCATAGTAGTTTACCTCCTTTCTAGAAATCTACAATATAATTATATCGAGGTATGCAGAAATTACTAAGAATATTTTAAAAAGACCTATATAAAATGATAGGTCAAATCAAATTTAGACATTATACCAAACCGACAGGTCTTCATCTGAACTATAGTATTTCCAAGCGACCGTAAATCCGTAGAGATGCTTATAGTCTTCATACCATTCAACATAGATTGGCAGACCAACTGAAGTCTCAGAGACCTCATCTTCCATATAGGAGTAGGGATGAGAAACTAAACCAATATCATATTCCTTCACTTGCCAGTTATAGCCATCTTGATGTTCACCTCCTAGGTTATCAATCAGTCTTGCACTTCTAAAGTCTATGTCCGTACAGAGACAAAGTTGCTTAAAATCTACAAAATCTGTCTGATGGGGCTTAATAAAATAAGAAGCTTCAACAAAATACTTACTATCATCAGCAGGATAATTTGTTTTAACAAACATTTTAATGGGTTGTTGATTTAATTCCAACCAAAAATGTCCGACTGGCGTTTTCAATAAATCATAAGCAACAGAAGAATCCGCAGGTAATTTTTCTTTCGATAAATCACAAATCAAACCGTTTTGGGTTAATTCATTAACGGTTTCTTCCACGTCTTGCGTCATGCTAGGTAATTTTTTAGAAACTGATTTTATTTTGTTCAAAGGAAATGGTGGTTTATTGGCTTGACTTTGAAACACGTTGATGACCTGTGCTTCTTTTTCAAGCTTCTTTTTTCCAACTGGGACAGAAACCCAATCACCTTCACCAATTGACTCATCTGGGCAGTAATAGGTATAGGGTTTGCCATTCTGATGATAAACAACTTGGCAAAAACGTAGTTCTTTGTTAGGTTTCCAGAGCAAGGCAGGCTCCAAGGGACGTTTTTTGAAATAATGGATGTCTTCATTGTCCCACCAATCGTCGTACAACCACTGGTTACAGAAAGGACAGAAATACTCATCGTAGTCATCCAAATAACACTGATTTGCACTACAAATCTTGCAATAACTATCTTCATCAATGAAACCATCGAGTTCAACGCCATTAATAAATAGCGCATAATCTTCTTCTGATTCAAAGACATGCGGATCCACAGAATGCTCAGCAAAAGTTAACCAGTCATCAAGTGATTGACCATCAATGCCATAAATAATGACCTCAGACCATCGCTCCTTCAAGGATTTTCCATCATAAATCTTATCCTTAAAAAGCTCGTCAATTTCTTTAAATCGTTTACTATCTGGACTGTCAGACAACTCCACCCAATAGGGTTCTTCTACATCGTCAGAAATACCAATTAATCTAAGCACCTCATCACTATCACTCTCAAAAGCAAAAGTAATCTCATCTCTTATTTTTCTTGCTTTTATTTCTTGTAAGAGATAGTCAAGTTGAAGTCTTGAAATCTCTACACCAAAATTAGTAGCAGTTCTATGAGGAATCCCTAAGGAAAAAGAACTTGCTTTAAATGAAAAGTAGCCATTGACCAATTGCACTTGAAAAGTTTCTCCATCAAATACCAATTCACTGAGCCACCACTTAGACAAACCATCCATGCTATCCATCACAAAATGACTAACTCCCTGACAAGACAAATTCCAAACCAAAGCTAGTGCATTTGAAACATCGGATAAGATGTCGTCTTCCTCAATCGTCATCTCTAATGTATGCAATTGACTATCAAAAGAAAAGGAACCAATAATAAAGTCATGAAATCCACCTTCTTTTTCCAAATAATCTTGTAACTGTTTCGATTCTGTCACATAAGCACGCCTTTTTGTCCACATAACTTTCTCCTGACTAAACTTTAAAATATCTCGGTAAATTTAAGTCATCCGTCCACGGAATCCAAGACACTTGATGATCCTTCAGGAAATACCATAAAAGATGATCTTCATCAGAAAGCTCATCTTCGATTAACTGCTGGGCTTCAGACCAAAGATAAAAATCATCTCCAAGCAATGCTATCCTTTCTTGGACACCTTGTTCCCAATAAAATCTAGATACATAAAGATTATTTTCTTCAACAGCATACCATTCAATAGACTGGTCTAACGTCAAAGACCGATGAATTGCTGCTATTGGATAGTTCCATGTTGTCGCAAATTTCAGAGCTACCCTACCATCTGCCAAGTCCATATAAGAAAAGCCATAGCCGTAATAGATGTACTCACCATACTTCTCCTTGTATTCATTTAAACTAGTTACCCCAACTATCTTATTGAAGCTAATATAGGGTCTCTCCATACAGCCATCCTTATGAATTGGATAATAGTCAATAAAAAACTTTTCAAGAAATTCTCTTGAGCAAATCACTTGCTGAAATACAAAATTTGCCATTCTTACTCCTAAATAGTTGAGCCATTTACTAAAATCATTATACCATACGACTTGATAAAGTAAGATAAACAATTAAGTCCTCGTCATAGCACAAAAAGAGAGGGAGACAAATCGTAATGTCTTAACAAACGACTTTGTCACTCCCTCATAAAATGTTGGATAAGTTGATTAAAACCTTTTTGAAATGTTTTTGAACTAGCAGTCATCTCATATATTAATCAATCATGATTACATTAACTCATGAGAAAATCCATCTCAGTGCTAATGGAAGCAAGGTCTGAATCACTTAAATACTATTGTTCTGTTACATATAAAGCTTCTTAGAGCGACCAATCAATATCTGGTCCAACCGGTACAATTCCAGTTGGGTTGATTGTCTTATGACTACCATAGTAGTGAGTCTTGATGTGGTCAAAATTAACTGTTTCAGAAATGCCCTTATGATGATATAGCTTTTTAGTATAAGCCCATAGATTTGGATAATCAACTAACTGTTTGATATTACATTTGAAATGACCAAAATAAACTGGGTCAAAACGTACCAAGGTTGTAAACAAACGCAAGTCTGCTTCTGTCAACTGATCACCTACAAGATAATCATGTTCTGCAAAATGAGCTTCTAGCTTATCAAGAGCGGCAAAAAGAGCTTTTACTTCTTCCTCATAAACCTCTTGGCTTGTTGAGAAACCAGCTTTATAAACACCATTGTTGATATTTGGATAGACAAATTCATTCATCTCATCAATTTCAGCTTGGAGATGCTCTGGATAGTAATCATCTGTATTACCTGTAATATCGTTAAAAGCTGTATTAAACATGCGCATGATTTCTGCTGATTCGTTACTAACCATGGTATTTGTTTTCTTGTCCCAAAGGACAGGCACTGTCACACGTCCAGTGTAGGTCGGATTAGCTTTGGTATAAACTTGGTGAAGATACTGGCTGTCAAAAAGCGGATCCTTAATCACTCCAGGATAATCTTCAAATGTCCAACCGTGCTCCAACATAAATGGGTTCACAATCGAAACTGAAATATGCTCCTCAAGATTTTTGAGCTTACGCATAATCAAAGTACGGCTCGCCCACGGACAGGCTAAGCTGATGTAAAGGTGGTAACGTCCTGATTCAGCTTTATAGCCACCTTCACCTGTTGGCCCTGCTTCACCGTCTTTTGTAATCCAGTTACGGAATTGTGTAACAGTACGGACAAACTTACCTCCTGTAGATTTAGTATCGTACCATTGATCATGCCAAACGCCGTCAATTAAAAGTCCCATTAAAACTCTCCTTTTCATTATTACTAATTAGTATTATACCAAATCAAAATGAAAGGGCAAGAATTTAATACCTAGGAGAATAGTAAAAGAGGAGCAAGTAGATGACAATTGCTCCTCTCTATTAGGGTCTATAATGTCTGTTGTGGGTAATTCCACTCTTAAGATTACATGGCCTTTCTAGTACCAAAAAGTCCCATATGACCTATAGAAAAACAGCCCGAGCATTTCTTTGACCTGATACACGAGACTCTGCCAAAGGTCAATCCTATCTTTCAGACGGTCTTTAAGACCTTTTTGAAAGACAAGGACAAGATTATCAATGCTTTAGAGCTACCTTACTCAAATGCCAAACTTGAGGCGACAAACAACCTCATCAAAGTCATTAAACGAAATGCCTTTGGATTCCGAAAGATGACAACTTTAAAAGAAGGATTTTGATTGCCTTGAACATCAAAAAGGAGAGAAC
>NZ_JBRUGW010000048.1:0-10593 GCF_053206505.1 Streptococcus fryi
AACTCGAGAGAGGTTTTTTGGCGGGGTATTATGTCTAAAAAGATAGTTTATATACCATTCTAACATCGAAAACCCTTATAATATCAGCGTAAAACGTTCAATTTTACTTTCTATATTATTCCCACTCGCTAATAGTCAGATATTGATTGACTAGAATTGTTGATTTTATAGCGTTTGATAATACAATCAATAAGTATTATTCGTTATTATTTGAATGTGTTGTTGTTGAATTGTTGTTAAGGTTTATCTAAGTATTCTTGTAATTCTGCCGTTATTGTGGTCAGAATTTTTTTTTGCTTGTCATCTAGCATATGTATTTCTTCTAGCTCATTTGCTAGTTCTTGTAATGTACGTCTATCTTGTATTGCTTGTATCCAAATTGAGTGCTTAAAGGTATCAAGTTCTCTCGATGAAAAATTTTGTATTTTACTAATATCAATATCTCTTAATGGCACATAATTTATCATAGAAAATTTAGTTTGTCCAAGGAGTTCATCTGTTGTGGTATCAAGTATGCTTGATAATTTTACAATATTTTCTAGGGTAGGTTCAGTTCTACCATTTTCCCATTTAGCATAAGCACTTTGCCCAATATCTAACATCTGGGCTATCTTTTCTTGGGTGTATCCTCTATTTTTTCGTTTTTCTTTTAATCTATTTGGAAAATCTAACATAAAAAGACCTCTTTCATAAAAATTCCAAACAAGACTATTTTTTAATTGACAATTAGTCTTATTTGGACTAAACTATAATTAGTCCTAGTGAGACTAATTATACCAAACTATACAAATGTTTGGCAAGTGAAAGTGAGGTAATGACTTATGATTGTATAAAAAAAGTCTTTGAGAAAAACGTTACTCAAAGACATAAGAAAAATTGTTAAGTAAATTATAGCATAGAAAATGAAAGAGGTAAATAATAATGGCAAATAACAAAATAAAACTAACAAGCGAACTGTCACTTAAAGATATGGCTTTAGATAGTTCTCAATTTTACATCCCTAAAAAAGTAAAGATTAACTTTACTCAAGCCCGTCCACGTAATAAATATAAAGACGGCAAACCTACTGATATTGTTGACAGTTATCTGCTTAACGGTATTGATGAACGGACTGCAAGTGCTGTTGAACAAGGCTTGATTGATATTGAAGATGTCAAAACAATCACTATTGAGGTGTTAGGTAGTCTTGATACGATTGAAGAAGCAATCGCAAATGCACAGTTTGCTTTTGTTGAGTTGCTTGATTATAAGGTTATGGCTCAATGGGTAGATGGTCGCAATCCAAGCTATAAGGGACTAAAATTGGTTTCTAGTGGTTTGAAACTGCTTTAAGGTGCTAGCAAATAATTGAGACAAGTGGTGAGGTCAAGTGACTAATGACTAGTGACTAGGGCGGTCATAGACCGCCTGACGGCACGACGGCATGACGGCACGCCAGACCAGAACCACGTAGTCCTCAATTATTTAGTGATTTTGTTGTTTTCATAAATTTTCATTTTTAACCGTGATATTGAAGAGCATTTTGTCCTCAAGAGTTTTTTGGCATAGTATATGCCCATATGCCCAAAATACTATGCGCGCACCATTCTAGGACTTGACGACAGAATGGTGCAAAACAAGGAAAAACCTTGATTTGAAAGCATTTCTCCGTGGGACATCGGAACGGTCCAGCGTACGCGTTAGGGAAGAAAAACAGCCAAAATCATGGGTTTATACTTGGGCATATACATGGGTATATACTCGAAAAAATGGAGTATATGCCCAAAAAAATGTTGAAAAACCATTGAAAATGGAAAGAAAATAATTTTTGAAAGGAGATAATATATGACGAAAAGGATTAGAAATAAACGATTTTTGATTGAACAACAATTAAAATCTAACTATTGGGATTGGTCAATACAAGAAAAACAATTACTTGATGATTGGGAAAAGAATAAGGAACAAATTTTTAGAATTATTTTTGACCGTGTTAGAAGTTTGGTTGAAGATGATGAGTTTGTAGAGTTTGCGATAGTGGTACATGATAAAGATATATCCTATGGTACAAAATTGGTAGAGCCTCATATCCATGCTTATATTGATTTTCCTAAACGTATTGACTTATCAAAAGTGGCTATGGCATTAGGTTTGGAACGTGAACGGATTGAAACTCCAAAATCAAAAGGTGGTCGTGCTTATACACGTATTAACGCTTTAGCCTATCTTATCCATGCTAAAGATAAAGACAAGTATCAATATCCTATTGATGATGTCGAAACCTTTGAAACGCTTGATTACGAAAGTTTTATCAATCAAAACAGAGATGATTTTGAAAAATATGCAGCAACTAAAAAGCGTGAAAAGTCAGATGAAAGTCTTGATTTAGTTTTATCCAAAGTCCAAAAGGGAGAATTAAATTATTTGGAAGTTATGGAAGATGATGAACTAGCTTTCTTATTTGCTAATAACCAACAAAAATTTAGAGAGAGTTTCAACTTTTTTGGTGAACGTGAAACCGTCTTACGTTTAAAGGATTTAAAAAAGGGCAACTATCAGCTAACAGTTCTTTATATTCAAGGTGAACCAGGTATAGGTAAAACCCACCTTGCAAATGAACTGATTTTAAAGGTGTCTGAACGTTTAAGAGAAAACGGATTAAAAGGGGAATGCTATCCTGCTAGTTCAAAAAATCCATTTGATAATTATTACGGTGAAGAAATCTTATTTTTAGATGATTTACGAGAAGATAGCTTATCTGCGAGCGACTGGTTAAAATTGTTTGACCCACTTAATTCTGCTAGAATGTCGGCACGTTACCAAAATAAGTTAGTTGTTCCTAGATTGATTGTGATGACAGCTTATATGTCACCAAAACAGTTTTTCGGTAATATTAAAACAGAAGATTTAAACCAGTATTTAAGACGTGTTAATTTTTCGACAGAGATATCTAAGAAACACGGTATGGAAAAACCTTTTTATAGTGTGTCAGAAGTTAAGAAAGATAAAGCTAATGCGCACTATCAACGTTCTGATGGCTCTAGTGTTGTTTTAAATTTTAATTATGAAGATTTGTATTCATCACAAAATAAAGATGAGTTTATCACAAATTTATTAGACAAGTATATTTATCCTAGAATTTTGCCTAAGAAAGTAAAGGACGTGACAAATGACTAGGAAGATTGTTATATTCACAGTACGCACTAAAAAAAATCAAACGTATCTTGTCGATTTTAGACAAGATCCACAATTGTATCAATACTTGCCAGATATTTATATCTTTTTACAAAGTAAAGTAAGGTATTGCAAACTAAAAAAAATGATGCAGTCGGCAAACCGCATCAAATATAAAAAACAACTAAGAAAATTATAACATGAAAGGGAAATAAAAACTATGTTTGTGGTAAAAAAAGATTTAATGAAACTTGGTTTTAGTTCTTGGCAGGCTATGATGTTAGTAAAGCAAGCAAAAGCAAAATTAGCTAGTCAAGGACTAACGTGGTATGAAAGTAAGGGGTTGGGTCGAGTACCTTTAGAAACAGTTGAGGAAATTTTGGGTGTAAAAATTGATGAAACTGATTTGCTAGATAAGGAAGTAGCAGAACATGCCTAAAATTTCTAATGTTTATTCAATGCCAAATGGTACATTTAGAGCGTCTGTATCGCTTGGATTCGATACTATAACAGGTAAAAGGATACATAAGTTCAAAAACGGCTTTAAAACGCAAAAGGAAGCTTTAGAATGGCGCATGAGAATACTTGCTGATTTTGGAAAAGGTGCATTATCAAGCAATAGCTCAATGACGTTTAAAAAATTCCTAGATGATTATTTTATACCAGATTATCAAAGTCAAGTTAGACAACGTACTTTTGATATGTCATGTTCAAAGTTTAAAAGACTAACCTATTTTGATAATATGAAATTATCAGATATTCTACCTCCCCATGTTAAGCAATGGCAGAATGCCATGTTTATTGAAGGACTATCAAATAATTATATCCGTTCTGTTCATCAGATATTACAACAAGTTTTTGATTTAGCCGTTCGCTTAGGTATGTTGCAGACTAATGTTGCCAAGACTGTCGGCAACGTGAAAAAAGACCGTCCGAAAGTGGACTTTTGGACAGTCGAGGAGTTCCAACAGTTTATTGCTACATTTGACAAGAATAACATCTATGATTTGCTTTATTTTACAACTTTTTGGTTCTTCTTCATGACTGGTGTTCGTACTAGTGAGTTACAAGCTATTGAGTGGTCCAAAATTGATTTTAGTAGTGGTACAGTCTTGATAGATTGCTCAATGTATTATAAAAATCAAAACGAATGGTGTATTACGGAAACGAAATCTATTTCAGGCATTAGACTGCTTTATCTTGATGATGATACCTTGAAATATCTCAGAGACTGGAAAAAGGCTCAATTCCAGATGGGAGAATGCAGATTTGTATTTTCCTTGGCAGATAATCCATTAGTAAAGTCAACGTTAAAACGTGTGTTGCAGGTGCATAGTGAGTTTGCTGGCGTAAAATCAATACGTATTCATGATTTAAGACATTCACATGCAAGTTTTATGTTGTCTCTTGGTATGAATGATTTAGAAATGCAAAATCGCTTAGGTCACTCAGATATTAAGACTACTTTAGGCACATACTCTCATTTAAGACCTAATGCTATGAAAGAGGTTGCTAATCGAATGACTGGAAAAGTTGTAGTTTTAGAAAGCAATGTTAGGTCGTCAAACTTTAAAGGGAATCAACATACGCTCAAATTTAATAAGTAATTTACTTGTTAAACTATTTTCTTTTATACAATAAAATTCTCTCCCTTAAAAAGTTACGTTTCACTAGTTGACCAACATTTGTTGATGGAGACAATAACCTATCCATATCTAAAAAATCAACGTCCTCACTAAAAATATTGGAAACTTCTCCAACTAATGACATAATGTCATATCTATCATCTAAATCATCATAGGCTAAATCAACATCACTTGATTCATCAGCTTCACCACGTGCATAGGAGCCAAAAAGATACACTGCCGAAAGGTTATACTTCTTAGCAACTGGTACTATTTTTTCACGAATTTCGTCTATTGTATAAACCATAGCAAGTACTCCTTTTTAGATTATTATATCAGAATTTTAGACTGGTAACACTCCTTTTTGAAGTTTGACTAGCGTAGTCTGTTGAACGAAAAAAGGAGTCATCAACGCAGTTGATAAAAATGATCTGTTTTTGTTGCTAAACTGTTGTCAATACAAACTAAAAAGCCTTAGAAATGTTGATTTCATAGGCTTTTTATACTTATTAACTCTATTCCCACTCGCTAATAGTCAGATATTGATTGACTAGAATTGTTGATTTTATAGCGTTTGATAATACAATCAATAAGTATTATTCGTTATTATTTGAATGTGTTGTTGTTGAATTGTTGTTAAGGTTTATCTAAGTATTCTTGTAATTCTGCCGTTATTGTGGTCAGAATTTTTTTTTGCTTGTCATCTAGCATATGTATTTCTTCTAGCTCATTTGCTAGTTCTTGTAATGTACGTCTATCTTGTATTGCTTGTATCCAAATTGAGTGCTTAAAGGTATCAAGTTCTCTCGATGAAAAATTTTGTATTTTACTAATATCAATATCTCTTAATGGCACATAATTTATCATAGAAAATTTAGTTTGTCCAAGGAGTTCATCTGTTGTGGTATCAAGTATGCTTGATAATTTTACAATATTTTCTAGGGTAGGTTCAGTTCTACCATTTTCCCATTTAGCATAAGCACTTTGCCCAATATCTAACATCTGGGCTATCTTTTCTTGGGTGTATCCTCTATTTTTTCGTTTTTCTTTTAATCTATTTGGAAAATCTAACATAAAAAGACCTCTTTCATAAAAATTCCAAACAAGACTATTTTTTAATTGACAATTAGTCTTATTTGGACTAAACTATAATTAGTCCTAGTGAGACTAATTATACCAAACTATACAAATGTTTGGCAAGTGAAAGTGAGGTAATGACTTATGATTGTATAAAAAAAGTCTTTGAGAAAAACGTTACTCAAAGACATAAGAAAAATTGTTAAGTAAATTATAGCATAGAAAATGAAAGAGGTAAATAATAATGGCAAATAACAAAATAAAACTAACAAGCGAACTGTCACTTAAAGATATGGCTTTAGATAGTTCTCAATTTTACATCCCTAAAAAAGTAAAGATTAACTTTACTCAAGCCCGTCCACGTAATAAATATAAAGACGGCAAACCTACTGATATTGTTGACAGTTATCTGCTTAACGGTATTGATGAACGGACTGCAAGTGCTGTTGAACAAGGCTTGATTGATATTGAAGATGTCAAAACAATCACTATTGAGGTGTTAGGTAGTCTTGATACGATTGAAGAAGCAATCGCAAATGCACAGTTTGCTTTTGTTGAGTTGCTTGATTATAAGGTTATGGCTCAATGGGTAGATGGTCGCAATCCAAGCTATAAGGGACTAAAATTGGTTTCTAGTGGTTTGAAACTGCTTTAAGGTGCTAGCAAATAATTGAGACAAGTGGTGAGGTCAAGTGACTAATGACTAGTGACTAGGGCGGTCATAGACCGCCTGACGGCACGACGGCATGACGGCACGCCAGACCAGAACCACGTAGTCCTCAATTATTTAGTGATTTTGTTGTTTTCATAAATTTTCATTTTTAACCGTGATATTGAAGAGCATTTTGTCCTCAAGAGTTTTTTGGCATAGTATATGCCCATATGCCCAAAATACTATGCGCGCACCATTCTAGGACTTGACGACAGAATGGTGCAAAACAAGGAAAAACCTTGATTTGAAAGCATTTCTCCGTGGGACATCGGAACGGTCCAGCGTACGCGTTAGGGAAGAAAAACAGCCAAAATCATGGGTTTATACTTGGGCATATACATGGGTATATACTCGAAAAAATGGAGTATATGCCCAAAAAAATGTTGAAAAACCATTGAAAATGGAAAGAAAATAATTTTTGAAAGGAGATAATATATGACGAAAAGGATTAGAAATAAACGATTTTTGATTGAACAACAATTAAAATCTAACTATTGGGATTGGTCAATACAAGAAAAACAATTACTTGATGATTGGGAAAAGAATAAGGAACAAATTTTTAGAATTATTTTTGACCGTGTTAGAAGTTTGGTTGAAGATGATGAGTTTGTAGAGTTTGCGATAGTGGTACATGATAAAGATATATCCTATGGTACAAAATTGGTAGAGCCTCATATCCATGCTTATATTGATTTTCCTAAACGTATTGACTTATCAAAAGTGGCTATGGCATTAGGTTTGGAACGTGAACGGATTGAAACTCCAAAATCAAAAGGTGGTCGTGCTTATACACGTATTAACGCTTTAGCCTATCTTATCCATGCTAAAGATAAAGACAAGTATCAATATCCTATTGATGATGTCGAAACCTTTGAAACGCTTGATTACGAAAGTTTTATCAATCAAAACAGAGATGATTTTGAAAAATATGCAGCAACTAAAAAGCGTGAAAAGTCAGATGAAAGTCTTGATTTAGTTTTATCCAAAGTCCAAAAGGGAGAATTAAATTATTTGGAAGTTATGGAAGATGATGAACTAGCTTTCTTATTTGCTAATAACCAACAAAAATTTAGAGAGAGTTTCAACTTTTTTGGTGAACGTGAAACCGTCTTACGTTTAAAGGATTTAAAAAAGGGCAACTATCAGCTAACAGTTCTTTATATTCAAGGTGAACCAGGTATAGGTAAAACCCACCTTGCAAATGAACTGATTTTAAAGGTGTCTGAACGTTTAAGAGAAAACGGATTAAAAGGGGAATGCTATCCTGCTAGTTCAAAAAATCCATTTGATAATTATTACGGTGAAGAAATCTTATTTTTAGATGATTTACGAGAAGATAGCTTATCTGCGAGCGACTGGTTAAAATTGTTTGACCCACTTAATTCTGCTAGAATGTCGGCACGTTACCAAAATAAGTTAGTTGTTCCTAGATTGATTGTGATGACAGCTTATATGTCACCAAAACAGTTTTTCGGTAATATTAAAACAGAAGATTTAAACCAGTATTTAAGACGTGTTAATTTTTCGACAGAGATATCTAAGAAACACGGTATGGAAAAACCTTTTTATAGTGTGTCAGAAGTTAAGAAAGATAAAGCTAATGCGCACTATCAACGTTCTGATGGCTCTAGTGTTGTTTTAAATTTTAATTATGAAGATTTGTATTCATCACAAAATAAAGATGAGTTTATCACAAATTTATTAGACAAGTATATTTATCCTAGAATTTTGCCTAAGAAAGTAAAGGACGTGACAAATGACTAGGAAGATTGTTATATTCACAGTACGCACTAAAAAAAATCAAACGTATCTTGTCGATTTTAGACAAGATCCACAATTGTATCAATACTTGCCAGATATTTATATCTTTTTACAAAGTAAAGTAAGGTATTGCAAACTAAAAAAAATGATGCAGTCGGCAAACCGCATCAAATATAAAAAACAACTAAGAAAATTATAACATGAAAGGGAAATAAAAACTATGTTTGTGGTAAAAAAAGATTTAATGAAACTTGGTTTTAGTTCTTGGCAGGCTATGATGTTAGTAAAGCAAGCAAAAGCAAAATTAGCTAGTCAAGGACTAACGTGGTATGAAAGTAAGGGGTTGGGTCGAGTACCTTTAGAAACAGTTGAGGAAATTTTGGGTGTAAAAATTGATGAAACTGATTTGCTAGATAAGGAAGTAGCAGAACATGCCTAAAATTTCTAATGTTTATTCAATGCCAAATGGTACATTTAGAGCGTCTGTATCGCTTGGATTCGATACTATAACAGGTAAAAGGATACATAAGTTCAAAAACGGCTTTAAAACGCAAAAGGAAGCTTTAGAATGGCGCATGAGAATACTTGCTGATTTTGGAAAAGGTGCATTATCAAGCAATAGCTCAATGACGTTTAAAAAATTCCTAGATGATTATTTTATACCAGATTATCAAAGTCAAGTTAGACAACGTACTTTTGATATGTCATGTTCAAAGTTTAAAAGACTAACCTATTTTGATAATATGAAATTATCAGATATTCTACCTCCCCATGTTAAGCAATGGCAGAATGCCATGTTTATTGAAGGACTATCAAATAATTATATCCGTTCTGTTCATCAGATATTACAACAAGTTTTTGATTTAGCCGTTCGCTTAGGTATGTTGCAGACTAATGTTGCCAAGACTGTCGGCAACGTGAAAAAAGACCGTCCGAAAGTGGACTTTTGGACAGTCGAGGAGTTCCAACAGTTTATTGCTACATTTGACAAGAATAACATCTATGATTTGCTTTATTTTACAACTTTTTGGTTCTTCTTCATGACTGGTGTTCGTACTAGTGAGTTACAAGCTATTGAGTGGTCCAAAATTGATTTTAGTAGTGGTACAGTCTTGATAGATTGCTCAATGTATTATAAAAATCAAAACGAATGGTGTATTACGGAAACGAAATCTATTTCAGGCATTAGACTGCTTTATCTTGATGATGATACCTTGAAATATCTCAGAGACTGGAAAAAGGCTCAATTCCAGATGGGAGAATGCAGATTTGTATTTTCCTTGGCAGATAATCCATTAGTAAAGTCAACGTTAAAACGTGTGTTGCAGGTGCATAGTGAGTTTGCTGGCGTAAAATCAATACGTATTCATGATTTAAGACATTCACATGCAAGTTTTATGTTGTCTCTTGGTATGAATGATTTAGAAATGCAAAATCGCTTAGGTCACTCAGATATTAAGACTACTTTAGGCACATACTCTCATTTAAGACCTAATGCTATGAAAGAGGTTGCTAATCGAATGACTGGAAAAGTTGTAGTTTTAGAAAGCAATGTTAGGTCGTCAAACTTTAAAGGGAATCAACATACGCTCAAATTTAATAAGTAATTTACTTGTTAAACTATTTTCTTTTATACAATAAAATTCTCTCCCTTAAAAAGTTACGTTTCACTAGTTGACCAACATTTGTTGATGGAGACAATAACCTATCCATATCTAAAAAATCAACGTCCTCACTAAAAATATTGGAAACTTCTCCAACTAATGACATAATGTCATATCTATCATCTAAATCATCATAGGCTAAATCAACATCACTTGATTCATCAGCTTCACCACGTGCATAGGAGCCAAAAAGATACACTGCCGAAAGGTTATACTTCTTAGCAACTGGTACTATTTTTTCACGAATTTCGTCTATTGTATAAACCATAGCAAGTACTCCTTTTTAGATTATTATATCAGAATTTTAGACTGGTAACACTCCTTTTTGAAGTTTGACTAGCGTAGTCTGTTGAACGAAAAAAGGAGTCATCAACGCAGTTGATAAAAATGATCTGTTTTTGTTGCTAAACTGTTGTCAATACAAACTAAAAAGCCTTAGAAATGTTGATTTCATAGGCTTTTTATACTTATTAACTCTATTCCCACTCAACAGTTGCTGGTGGTTTGCTTGTGATATCGTAGACGATACGGTTGACATGGTCAACTTCATTGACGATACGTGTTGAAATTTTTTGGAGCACTTCCCAAGGAAGTTTGGCGAAGT
>NZ_JBRUGW010000049.1:0-8579 GCF_053206505.1 Streptococcus fryi
GTTCCATATGAGTCTTTCTAATGATGGTTTGCTTGCTTTTCATTATAGGTCATATGGGACTTTTTGATACTCAAAAGGCCCTATAATCTCTATGGTGGAGTTACCCACTACAGAAATTATAGAGCCCAAATATCTAACAGAAAAACGGTTTTCTCCTTCATTCGCCTTAACTCTACGCTCTTCATTCATCTTCACAAGGATTATTTTAGTAATCTCTTTAAATGATTGATCACTTCTTATTAACGCCTTCTTCTCAATAGTATTTTTCGAAGCATTTATAAGTTTATATAATTCATCAGGTTCAGCAAGGGTCAGAAGAACGCTCTTTACTTCATTTAATTGAATTTCTGTAAATGATCTTTTTTTAGTTGAGTTAACTCTCTTCAACAATTGTGCTTTTGTAGGAATAGATTCTTCCTGCTCTCCAGTAAAGGTATTTGTAGTAATCACGCTAATACCATTTGTCACACAACTCATAGTTGCTGGCGGTGTACTAATTAGTTTTGCGTAACTTGATGCTTGTAAGATATCAGTTTGTTTTACTGGGTGACTAGGACGTTTAATATCAATGACAAGTTCAACACGTCCATCTAACATAATTTCAATGTCTGAATAGACTGTTGTTTTTTTTGAGCCAATTATGACCTCCATAGGTGATTCAAAATTCATTTCAGATTCGGTATATCCTAATTCTTTTAAATAAGGAAGAATTACCTTAATTTTTAGATCCTCCTCTGTTCTTATACTTGAATTAAACTGTTTGAAGTTTTCACTTATATATCTTTTTAATGTCATATTGTATTCCTTGCTAAAATCTTCTTCAAAAATTAGTAAAACAATTATACCATAATTAAAACTAGTTATTAACACATAAATATGTAGTTAATAAATTTCACAACCCAAGAAAAATGTATTCGGATGGAATAGGGAGTTGTTTTGAATTTTTCAATAAATTATTTGACTACTTGACAACTCATCTTTCTAGTATTGATTCTATCATAGGTTCTATACCAATTGACTTTAACTCTTCAATTTTATCTTGTGCATGAAATCTCCCGCCAATATAAGCGACATAGTGCAAAATCTTAGCCGCTGTTTCGTTAACAATATATGAAAAATCTCCCTTCAATACTCTGTAAGATAAAACTGCAAAAGAATCCCCATCTTCAAATCTTCTTAAATGACTTTCATAATTTGAATAAATTAACTGAATTATATGATTAGCATGTAGATCATCAATTTTCATAAATTGTATCAAGCTATCAACGAATACACTTCCTTTACTAATGCAATTTTTACATATCGCATCACCTTGTAATTCGTAAATATATGCTTCTACTTCTGAATCAAAAATCCTATTTGATATTTTTAACCACATATTCTCTTCATATTTTTGATTATTTCTTATTTTCAACCATTGATTCAAAGCTTCCAACATCTCATTTGTATTTTGATACCTAAATTCTGGGCTTATATTAGTGGCCTTATCACAAACTGAACGAAGATAATGATTATAGTCAGTAGGAGTTCCTGTCATAATAAAATTTATTATTCGCCCTAGTGAATAAACATCGCTACGCTTGTCTGCATCCTTTAGTAGTGTGAGTTGCTCAGGAGCACAATAAAAAAGTTGACCAAAGGAAGCTGTATCCATCGTTTGGTGGGACGTTAATGTATTTAAATTTTTACCCAATCCAAAATCTGCTATTTTAATTATTCCTTTAACTTTAAAAATGTTGGTAGGGCTTAAATCTCTATGAAGATAACCATTGTCATGAACTAAAGACATAGTGTACAATATTTGACGAATAATATTCAACTTTGAATCATTAGTGAGCTCACTACTAGTAATAAATTCATACAGAGTCATTTCAGCTCTTTCCATAGTATAAGAGCAGTTTCCCTCGTTAAAGTCATAAACCTCTATTACATTGCCAAATTCTGAGCAAGACTTTGTTATTTCAAACTCCCTCTTCAATCTACTTCGAAGCGATTGTATCTTCACGGATTCATCGTTTAATTTTTTTAACACTAATCCTGTAGATTTTTGTAAATAGATGTTAGCGAAGCCGCCTTTCCCAATCTCAACCAAATCTTGATCAATCTCAACAAGATGGAAGCGATTGTCTTTCCTAGTAAGTATCAGCGAGTACACTGAACATATTTTATTTAGCTCTACTCTAACTTTTTCTTGATGAACCAAAGCATCAACTTCACTTGTTTTAAGCTCAGTTAATATATAATTTTTACTAAGTATGAGATTTATAAAAGAGTCCAGCTTATTGCTATTGTTTAGTTCAACTAATTTATCACAAACATATCTCCATCGAGTATTGAACCCTCGACTGTATTCATCATGGTAATTGAAATAATTATTAAAGAATGAAACTAACTGTGGACCTGATTTATATAGAAATAGTTCTTTTTCATCCCCGCAAAATATCTTTGATAATGTCTCTAAAAATTCCAGGTTTAATGACATATTCCCTCCATTGAATATATTGTTGCAAAGATCCTTGTTAAGTAATTATAACACGAAAAAAACCAATATATGGAGACCGTAATAAAAGTTAAACTAATAAAAGTTTATAGTTCAATATTCGCAAAATTTCATCTGTAGTATCCTATTAATTACCTTCTTATATAAAAGAACCTAGAAAAATAGCAATATCTCCCAAAATCCTTTATAATATAAAGTAATTGAAAAAATGTACTTTTGAAAGTGCTAAACTTCATCAAATTGTGGATGATAAATGTACTTTTCAAAAGAGATACAAAGAATAAAATAAACTAATCATTATGAACAATAAACACCCCTATTCAAAAGTACAAAATAAAAATAAAGTACACTTTTCAATTCATGTACTTTATGCTTCTATATCAGTATTATCAAGGGTTTAGACTATGTTAGGTCAATTGTTCATAAATTTTTAGTTTTAATAGATACGATATGTATGAAAGGTATTTTATGAAACGTGAACGTTTACTTGAAAAAATTGAAGACTTAAAACTGATGATGCCTTGGTACGTCAGTGATTATTATCAATCCAAACTAGCTGTTCCATATAGTTTTACAACTCTATATGAATATTTAAAAGAATATCGCCGTTTTTTTGAATGGTTAATCGAAACTGATTTGGTTCGAACAAATCAAATTTCGGATATTCCGTTAGAAACTTTGGAGCATTTGACAAAAAAAGATATGGAGGCATTTATCCTCTATCTACGTGAACGTCCTCTATTAAATGCGAATACGACTCAAAATGGTGTTTCTCAAACGACCATTAATCGTACCCTATCCGCGTTATCCAGTCTATATAAATACTTGACTGAAGAGGTTGAAAATGATCAAGGTGAGCCTTACTTTTATCGTAATGTCATGAAAAAAGTATCAACTAAGAAAAAGAAAGAAACCTTGGCAGCAAGGGCTGAAAATATCAAGCAAAAACTGTTTTTAGGCGATGAAACCATGGCATTTTTAGAGTATATTGCTAACGACTACGAACACAAACTCTCTAGCCGTGCTCTGTCATCATTCCAAAAAAATAAGGAACGTGACCTTGCGATATTGGCACTACTTCTTGCTTCAGGTGTGCGGTTGTCTGAAGCCGTTAACCTTGATATCAAAGATGTCAATCTCAAGATGATGCTGATAGAGGTCATACGTAAAGGGGGAAAGCGAGACTCTGTCAATGTTGCAGGATTTGCAAAACCTTATTTAGAAAACTACCTCGCTATTCGCAAACAACGTTACAAGGCTGAAAAAAACGATATTGCTTTTTTCCTCACCCTTTATCGAGGTCAACCGAATCGTATAGATGCTTCCAGTATCGAAAAAATGGTTGCAAAGTATTCAGAAGATTTTAAAATTCGTGTCACTCCACATAAACTACGTCACACCTTGGCTACACGATTGTATGATGCAACAAAATCTCAGGTCTTGGTCAGCCATCAACTCGGTCATGCTAATACGCAGGTTACTGACCTCTACACCCATATTGTCAACGATGAGCAAAAAAATGCCTTAGATAAGCTATAATATTATCAATGAATAGTTTTACATAATTTAAAATACGTTAAGTTAATTGCATATAAAATAGACCAGTCGTAATAAAACTGGTCTATTTTATATGTGTTCAATTCTTATTTTCTCTTTTTAGCTTTTTTAAGCTTATTAGCCTGACGTTTCATGGCATGCTTCATGGCAAATTCACCAATTTTTCCTTTTAAACCGCCACCGAGCATCTGACTCATATCAGGCATGCCACCATTCATCAAACCATCAAGAGCTGACATATCCATACCTGATAAGTCTGGCATTCCAGGCATATTCGGCATGTTTTTAGGCAGATTATTTGGATTAAGCCCCATTTGTTTCATCATTTGGCTCATATCTCCTGACATAACACCTTGCATGACTGCTTTGGCTTGGTTGAAGTCCTTAATAAACTTATTAACCTCAACAAAACTATTACCTGAACCGTTTGCAATACGACGTCTGCGGCTTGGGCTTAGGATATCTGGGTTTTCACGCTCTTCAGGAGTCATTGAAGAGACAATTGCACGTTTGCGTGCAATCTCTTTCTCATCAACTTTAAGATTAGCTAAGGCAGGATTACCCGACATACCTGGTAACATCTTCAATAGCTCTTCCATTGGTCCCATGCTTTGCACTTGATCAAGCTGATTAATAAAGTCATTAAAATCAAAGGTGTTTTCACGCATTTTTTCAGCGAGCTCTAACGATTTTTTCTCGTCGTACTCTTGAGATGCACGTTCGATGAGAGTAAGGAGGTCACCCATACCTAAGATGCGGCTTGCCATACGGTCTGGGTGGAAGGTCTCAATATCTGTAATTTTCTCACCCGTTCCTGTAAACTTAATCGGCTGACCTGTGATTTGGCGAACAGATAGAGCTGCACCACCACGAGTATCACCATCAATCTTGGTTAGAACAACACCTGTGATTGAAAGTTGCTCATTAAATTCACGTGCAACGTTGGCAGCTTCTTGACCAATCATGCTATCAACAACAAGGAGAATCTCATCAGGTTGTGCTAGAGCTTTGACCTCACGCAATTCTGCCATGAGAGCTTCATCAATTTGCAGACGACCTGCTGTATCAATCAGAACATAGTCGTTATGATTTTCCTTAGCTTTGGCTAAACCAGCTGAAACAATCTCCAAAGCAGAGTGGTCAGTTCCCATGTCAAAGACAGGGACACCAATCTGTTCACCCAGTGTTTTTAATTGATCAATAGCTGCTGGACGATAGATATCCGCTGCAATCATCAATGGGCGTGCTTTTTGTTCTTTGATTAACTTATTTGCCAATTTTCCTGCGAATGTCGTCTTACCAGCACCTTGCAGACCAACCATCATGATAATGGTTGGGATCTTAGCTGATTGATTTAATTCAGCAGTTTCAGCCCCCAAAACTGATGTCAATTCTTCATTGACAATTTTAACAATTTGTTGGCTTGGATTAAGGGTGTCAATCACCTCATGTCCAATGGCGCGCTCACGCACCCGTTTGATAAATTCCTTCACAACAGGTAGGGCAACGTCTGCCTCTAAAAGTGCCAAACGAATTTCTTTTGTTACCTCTTGAACATCTTTTTCATTCAGTTTCTTTTTACCACGGATGTTTTTAAAGACGTTCTGCAAACGCTCCGTTAAACTTTCAAATGCCATTTCTAACTCCTTCTTCTTAATCTCTATTATCAATACTTGTTAAAGTAGCCAATTGCTCTTGCAAATAAGTATCATCTGCGTAACGCTCCGCTAAATCATCAAAAATCTGACTACGTACAATATAATCCGAGTACATGTGTAGTTTACGTTCATATTCCTCTAAGATTTTTTCGGTCCGCTTGATGTTATCATATACAGCCTGTCTGCTGACCTGAAATTCCTCAGCAATCTCTGCCAAGCTATAATCATCAGCGTAATAGAGCTCAATATAATTCATTTGCTTATCTGTCAGTAGCGCCGCATAAAATTCAAAGAGCGCATTCATTCGATTGGTTTTTTCAATTTCCATACCATTTATTATATCAAAAACTATGCTGATTTGATAGAGTAAGTCCCATCAAATTCCCTACTTATTCTCCAAATAAAACTCAAAACGGTCACCGACATACTGGCTTCGCACATATTCAAAGGGTTGACCATTCGTCAAATAGGAAATCTGTGTCAATGCCAGAATGGCATGACCACGATGAACATCAAGATAATTGGCTACTTTTTCACTAGCGACCTTAGCATAAATGGTTTGTTTACTCTTACCAATTTCATAACCATAAGCTGTCAAGGTCTTAAAGAAATGCTCAATCACTTCATTACGATCAAAGTCTTCAATTAGCTTTTCAGGAATGCTAGCGACTTCAAATACCAAAGGGACATGATCAGCATAGCGGATACGCTCCATACGCACAACATACTCATTAGCCCTTAAATCTAAGAATTGCATTTCTGTTTTACTAGCCAGTTTTCTCTGATATGAAATCAGCTTTGAGGAAGGTTTCTTACCTTGTGCATGGACAATATCTGTAAAACTCGTTGTCCCTTGCATTTTTTCTTGGACACGTTGGCTCGCAACATAAGTGCCGCTACCCACTCTACGCTCCAGTACGCCTTCTTCTACCAATAGGGTAACTGCCTGTCGTAAGGTCATTCGACTCACTGAAAACTGTTCTGCTAAGTCTCGTTCACTAGGTAGTCTGTCGCCAATCTTCCAAATACCAGTTTCGATATCTTTTTTGATACTATCATGTATGCTAATGTAAGCAGGCTGCATCTGATAACTCCTTGATCTATTAACTATACCAATTTTATCAAAAAAGTCATTATCATGCAAAACATCTTATTATATTAAGGTCATCTTATCAAAATATCAACTAGACCTTTAGACTATTTCAGAGAGACTTTTAAGTATTTTAAGAAAAAATATCAGCTAAATTTATCAAAATATGATAGAATAGGATTGAAACTGTCACAATCGTGACAAAGTTAGAAAGGATTCCCATGACTGATCTTAATGACATTCAAAAAATTATTGTCTTAGACTACGGTAGCCAGTATAATCAGCTGATTTCACGCCGTATTCGTGAATTTGGTGTGTTCTCTGAACTGAAGAGCCATCGTATCTCTGCCCAAGAGGTTAAAGAGATTAACCCTGTTGGTATTGTCCTATCAGGTGGACCAAACTCTGTTTATGAGGAAGGATCTTTTGATATCGATCCTGAGATTTTTGAGCTTGATATTCCTATCCTTGGTATCTGTTACGGCATGCAGCTGATTACCCATAAACTAGGTGGTAAGGTAGTGCCTGCTGGTGATGCTGGTAATCGTGAATATGGGCAATCACCACTAAGTTTAAAAGCCGAATCAGAACTCTTTGCAAGCACACCTGATGAGCAATTAGTGTTGATGAGTCATGGTGACGCTGTTACTGAAATTCCAGATAATTTCCATCTTGTCGCAGAATCAGCTGACTGCCCTTATGCTGCTATCGAAGATAGTAAACGTCGTATTTACGGTATTCAATTCCACCCAGAAGTTCGCCACTCTGTTTACGGTAATGATATCCTCCGTAACTTCGCCATCAATATCTGTGGTGCAAAAGGCGACTGGACAATGGATAACTTCATCGAAACAGAAATTCAAAAAATCCGTGAAACCGTTGGAGATAAAAAAGTCCTTCTCGGTCTTTCAGGTGGTGTTGATTCTTCTGTCGTTGGTGTCCTCTTACAACGTGCTATCGGTGATCAACTTACTTGTATCTTTGTGGACCACGGACTTCTTCGTAAAAACGAAGGTGATCAAGTTATGGAAATGCTTGGTGGTAAATTTGGGCTCAATATCATCCGTGTCGATGCTTCAAAACGTTTCCTAGACCTTCTTGCTGGTGTTGAAGACCCTGAGAAAAAACGTAAAATCATTGGTAATGAATTTGTCTATGTCTTCGATGATGAAGCTAGTAAATTAAAAGACGTTGATTTCTTGGCACAAGGTACTTTATACACAGATATTATCGAATCTGGTACTGAAACTGCTCAAACCATCAAATCACACCATAACGTTGGTGGTCTGCCTGAAGATATGCAGTTTAAATTGATTGAGCCATTGAATACCTTATTTAAAGATGAGGTTCGTGCACTTGGTACGGCTCTTGGTATGCCTGACGAAGTCGTATGGCGTCAACCGTTCCCTGGACCTGGATTAGCGATTCGTGTCATGGGTGAAATCACCGAAGAAAAACTCAAAACTGTTCGTGAATCTGACGCGATTTTACGTGAAGAAATCGCTAAAGCAGGACTTGACCGTGATGTTTGGCAATACTTTACGGTCAATACTGGTGTTCGTTCTGTTGGTGTTATGGGAGACGGTCGTACTTACGACTATACCATTGCTATTCGTGCTATCACTTCTATAGATGGCATGACAGCCGACTTCGCCAAACTTCCTTGGGAAGTGCTCCAAAAAATTTCAACACGTATCGTCAATGAAGTTGACCATGTCAACCGTATCGTCTACGATATCACAAGCAAACCACCAGCAACTGTTGAGTGGGAATA
>NZ_JBRUGW010000050.1:0-7415 GCF_053206505.1 Streptococcus fryi
TTCTCCTGAACTCAATCCCATTGAACAGTTTTGGGCTACTCTAAAAAGAAAGGTGACTGAGTTGTTAAGAACAGGATGTTCTGTTCAATCTGCTTTAGAATACTATTTTAAAACTAAATGACTATAAAAGGTCATTTCTGAAAGTTCCTCACCATCCAAATCTCACTACTCTATACCATCAACTGCTATCTAGTTGGTCTGATTATTCTTTTGTGGTAGAATAGGTTCATGAGGATTCAACAATTACATTACATCATTAAAATCGTGGAAACTGGCAGTATGAATGAAGCTGCCAAACAGTTATATATTACACAGCCTAGCCTATCAAATGCTGTTAGGGATTTGGAAAAGGAAATGGGGATAACGATTTTTAATCGGCATCCAAAAGGTATTACCCTAACCAAAGATGGGATGGAATTTCTGGCTTATGCCCGTCAGGTGATTGAACAAACCAAACTCTTAGAAGAACGCTATAAAAATAAAACCGAAAATCGCCAGCTTTTTAGCGTCTCCTCACAACACTATGCCTTTGTTGTGAATGCCTTTGTTTCTCTTCTTGAAAATGCAGATATGTCTCAATATGAACTCTTTTTGAGGGAAACACGGACATGGGAAATTATTGATGATGTCAAGAATTTCCGAAGTGAGATAGGTGTGCTTTTTCTGAACAACTACAACAGAGAGGTTTTGATGAAAATGTTTGAGGATAACAAACTAAGATTTACACCTCTTTTTAGCGCTAAGCCACACGTCTTTATTAGCAAAACAAATCCCTTAGCGAATAAAAAGATGATTCAGTTATCAGATCTGGAAGAGTTTCCTTACTTGAGCTATGATCAAGGGATACACAACTCCTTTTACTTTGCAGAAGAAGTCCTCGCACAATTATCCCACAAAAAATCAATCGTGGTTAGTGACCGTGCAACACTCTTTAATCTCTTGATTGGTCTTGATGGCTATACACTTGCCACGGGTGTGTTAAACAGTAAGCTCAATGGTAATGATATTGTTTCTATCCCGCTTGATGTTGACGACGTCATTGATATTGTCTATCTACAACATGAAAAAGCTAATCTCTCTCAAATGGGAGAGACCTTTATCCAATACCTTAAGGACGAGGTTGTTCATACAAATCCACTAAAAAACGGCTAGAAGGGCATTCTTCTAGTCGTTTTTGCCTAGTAAACTGATCAGCATCTGATTCGCCTGATCAAAATAAAATAACTTCTTATTATAATGAATCCCCGTATACAAGGCTAAATTAATGATTTTCTCCAAGAAATCCTGAGATGAAAACTGGGTTGTGCGGTAAAGTTCTGCTTCATCAAAAGGTTTTATCAAGTGCGCTAGTGGGTTACGAACAGACTTTTCAAATCGGCGTAAATGAGAAATCATTGTTTTTATGTCATCAGGTATATCACATAAAAGTAATAAATCTTGTAAGCTTTTTGAGGTCACACGACGATCACCCGTTTTCTTGGCAAATGTTTGTAGCCATACATGATCACTATCTAACATCTTTTGCAGTTGCCACATGTCATAGCGATCATCTTTGGCGTTGACAAAATAAACCATCAAGTCAGCAATCTGTTGTTGTGCTAATCTTAGAAACAAACGATAGATGACTGGACTAACAGCTCTCACAAAATCAATCGTATCGCCTTTTTTCAGTTGCGTTTCTAAAACCATGATGTAATTGGCAATCAATTCTTCATCATGACTATTGTGATATAGGTCAAAATTGTATTTTGTTTTAAAATAGCTATGCCAGTCATTCTCAAACAGAGGCGTTATTTCTAACTTGCTACGGTTTTGCATCAGCTGTAATAAGGTCATGAAATCATCTGTTAAAACTCGCGAATCAGTTGCAATCACATGTAATGCAGGTGTGTAAGCATAAACGGATAATAAGGCCTCAATATCGGTATTGGTTTTTTCAGCCACTCAACTGCCCTCCTATTATGATATTAAAAGGGAGATAACATTGAACACTTCAAGGTTAAATGTTACCTCCCCTCAGATTTTTATTCCTTTAGATAATGTTTCAAGCCGTTGTTCTTAAAAGATTATTCTGCAATCAATGTTTCAAGACCTACCTTCATCATATCTGTAAAGGTATTTTGACGTTCTTCTGCTGTTGTATCCTCTTCAGGATTGACTAAACTATCTGAAATTGTCATCATCGCTAACGTCTCAACTTGATGTTTGGCACCAAGATAGTATAGCGCTGCTGCTTCCATTTCAACGGCATGTACACCCATCGTACCTAATTTGAGATTGAGATCAAAGAAATCTGAGTAAAACACATCCGATGATAACACATTACCAACGTGGGTGGTTACACCAAGCTCTTTTGCAATATGATAGGCTTTATCAAGTAAGTTAAAACTTGCTATTTGTGGAAAATCATAGTTTGGCCAATCGTTACGAATAATGTTTGAATTGGTCGCTGCTGCTTGCGCCAAAACAAGCTCACGCACATGAACATCTTTGTTTAGCGAACCTGCTGTACCGATACGGATGAGTCGTTTAACATCGTACTGAGTGATTAACTCATGAGCATAAATGGAAATAGAGGGCATTCCCATACCTGTTCCCATGACAGAGACGCGATGACCTTTATAGGTTCCAGTGTAACCAAACATGTTACGAATGTCATTAAAACAAACGGCATCTTCTAAAAAATTCTCGGCTATGAATTTAGCACGAAGTGGATCTCCTGGTAGTAAAATTTTATCTGCGATTTCTCCCTTTTGGGCAGCAATATGAATTGACATAGTTTTATTCCTTTTTTTTACAATTATAATTCTGCTAAAATAGCTTTCAGCAAGGCTTTAAAGTCTCCCTTGATTTGCTGTGTAACTTCAACAACTTCCTCATGATTGAGTTCAGACTGGAAACCAGCCGCAAAGTTTGTAATCGCTGAAATACCAAGAACTTTCATGCCAGAGTGAGCTGCAACAATAACTTCTGGCACAGTTGACATTCCGACAGCATCAGCCCCCATCGTTTTAAAGGCGCGGATTTCAGCTGGTGTCTCATAAGTAGGACCAGTAACACCTATATAAACTCCGTTATCAAGCTTTATACCAAGCTTTTCAGCAATGGCATGTGCCTTTTCGCGATAAGCTGATGTATAAGCATCCGACATATCAGGGAAACGAGGACCGAAGTCATCTAAGTTTTGACCAATCAATGGGTTTTGGCCTGTGAGGTTAATATGGTCTGTGATAGCCATTAAAGTCCCTGGACCATAATTGATACCTCCAGCTGCATTGGTAACAATAACACCTTCACAACCAAGTGCCTTCATGACACGGACAGGGAAGGTCACAACATCAATTGGATTACCCTCATAAAAATGGAAACGGCCTTGGAGAGCAATAACTTTACGCCCTGCTAAATCACCATAAACTAATTTACCTGCGTGACCAACAACGGTTGATTGTCCCCAGTTTGGAATATCTGCATAATCAATGACGATAGCATTTTCAACTTCTTCGGCTAACTCACCTAACCCTGAGCCTAAAATCAAACCAAACTCAGGTTTGACAAGCCCTTTTTCTTCTAAATATGTTTTTGTTTCTGTAATTTTTGATAATAATGACATATCTTTCTCTCTTTCTCAGACTAATATTCTTAAAAACAGTATGGTCATTGTTAAGCACTTTACAACATCTAAATGTACAGCTTTTTATTACTTTATTTTAGTTGACTGTCTTATATATTCTATATGAGATGACTACGGTTAAACCAACTCAGACAAGAAACTTTCACCAATCATGGCTGTATCTACTCCAAAGTTTTCAGCGATTGTTGCAGAAATATCTGCAAAGTGACCTTGTGGCAATACTCCTGAACCTTTGAATGATGGGCTATAAGCCAACAATGGAACATATTCACGTGTATGGTCAGTACCGACATAAGTTGGATCATTACCATGATCTGCCGTAATTAAAAGGAGATCATCCTCTTTCATCTTAGCAATGATTTCAGGCAAACGATCATCAAATTCATGTAAACAGTCACGGTAGCCTTCTGTATCACGACGATGTCCGTAAGCAGCATCAAAATCAACAAGATTGGTAAATGATAAACCTTTTGTAAATTCAGGTGAATCCATGGTTTTTAGCAAAGTATCAACACCGTGGTTGTTTGACTTATTATGCCCCATATCGTTCGTAATACCTGAACCATTGAAAATGTCATTAATCTTTCCAACTGCGTATGTAGCAACACCTGCATCAGCAAGCTTATTTAGAACAGTTGGTGCAAAAGGCGATACTGCATAATCATGACGATTGGCTGTACGAGTAAATTCACCTGGTTTACCAACATAAGGACGAGCAATAACACGTCCAAGTAATGCTGGACGTTCTAAAGTGATTGATCTTGCATACTCACAAATCTTGTAAAGTTCTTCTAGTGGAATAATCTCTTCATGAGCTGCAATTTGTAGAACAGGATCTGCAGAAGTGTAAATAATCAACTCACCTGTTTCCATCTGACGAGGTCCAAAATCATCAATAACTGCCGTACCAGAATAAGGCTTGTTAGCCTCACGGATAACCTTGCGCCCTGAAAATGCTTCTATTTTGGTCAAGATTTCCTCTGGAAAACCGTCCCAGAAAGTATCAAACGGTTCTGTAATATTAAGTCCCATGATTTCCCAGTGACCTGTCATGGTATCCTTACCTAGTGAAACCTCCTCTAATTTAGTAACGTAACCTGTCGGATTGTCCTCTTTTGGTACTGTTGCCAAGGCCTCGTCACGCGGAATATTTCCAAGTCCAATCTTAGCCATATTTGGAACATTCAATCCTACTTCTTTTGAAATATGACCTAATGTATCAGATGTGGTATCTGGATGACCTGCGTTAAAGAATTTGTCCGCATCTGGTGCTGCTCCAATACCAACTGAGTCTAGTACTACTAAATGAATACGATTATATGTTGCCATGATTTCCTCTTTCTATTTTTGACGTGCTTCTAAGACCTGTACTCCAGATTGACTAGCTACAATAACCTTATCAACCATTTGATTAAACAGGCCATGTTCTACCACACCTACGATATTTTTCAACGTTTGCCCCAAAGCAATTGGATCCTCAATTTGCTCAAGAGCCAAGTCTATGATGTAATTCCCCATATCTGTCACAAAACGTTGACCGTCTTTTTCACGAAAACTTGGGCGATAACCTTCTTGTTCAAAGAAACGACAAAGTTTTTCTGCTCCGTATTGAACGACTTCAACTGGTAATTTAAAAGCACCTAATGTCTCAACCAACTTACTGTCGTCCACAACCCAGATATAGTGCTTAGTTGGGACAGCAACGATTTTTTCCATCAGTAGGGCACCACCACCGCCTTTGATACCGTTAAAAGCCTTATCTATCTCGTCGGCACCATCTACTGTGACATCAATACTATCTATCTGATCAATTGATGTCAATGGTATCCCCAAGGACTCTGCTTGTTTGGTTGTTTGGCTAGAGGTCGTTACACATAGAACTTGCAGATTTTCCTCCTTAACACGGCGTCCAATTTCTTCTACGAAGTAATAAGCTGTTGAACCCGTCCCCAAACCGACAATCATACCGTCAGTGACATATTCAGCCGCCTTAATACCCGCACGTTTTTTTAAAGCGTCCATGCTTTCTCCTTTGCTATCATAAGTGTTTATACCATTATTAATTGTATCATATTTCCTTAAGCTTTACCATCTGTAACACCAAAAATGAAAGCGATTCCTCTGGTCGATAGTTCTTATCATTGTCTTTTGACCTTGGATATGCTAGAATTTTAAACAGTAATAAGCCTAAGAAAGATTGGAAAACATAATGAGTATAACTAAGGAATTTGATACCATTGCAGCTATTGCTACACCACTTGGTGAAGGAGCTATCGGTATTGTTCGCTTATCAGGTCAGCAAGCAAGACCAATTATCCAGCGTATTTTTAAGGGAAAAGATCTTAATCAGGTCGCTTCTCATACCCTAAACTACGGTCATATCATTGATCCTAAAACAGAACAGGTCCTTGATGAGGTAATGGTCGGTATTATGCACTCCCCTAAAACATTCACACGTGAAGACGTTGTTGAGATTAACACACACGGTGGGATTGCTGTTACTAATGAAATTTTACAGTTGGTCATTCGTGAGGGTGCTCGCTTGGCAGAACCGGGTGAATTTACTAAACGTGCTTTTCTAAACGGTAGAGTTGACTTAACACAAGCCGAAGCTGTCATGGATCTCATTCGCGCTAAAACAGATAAAGCAATGGGCATTGCTCTAAAACAGCTAGATGGTTCACTATCAACACTCATTCGTAGCATTCGTCAAGAAATCCTAACAACCTTAGCGCAAGTTGAGGTCAATATTGACTATCCTGAATACGACGATGTTGAAGAGATGACAACTGCACTTATGCGTGAAAAAACCAAAGAGTTTGAAACGCTCTTGAGCAATCTTTTAAAAACAGCTAAACGTGGAAAAATCCTTAGAGAAGGCTTAGCGACAGCTATTATTGGTCGTCCCAATGTCGGAAAATCAAGTCTACTCAACACGCTGCTTCGAGAAGAAAAAGCCATTGTCACCGATATTGCCGGAACCACGCGCGATGTGATTGAAGAATATGTCAATCTCAAAGGTGTCCCTCTAAAACTGATTGATACAGCTGGTATTCGAGACACTGACGACATTGTCGAAAAAATCGGTGTGGAACGTAGCCGTAAAGCTTTAAATGAAGCCGATTTGATTCTCTTAGTCTTAAATTGGTCAGAAAGCTTGACTGAACAAGATCGTATCCTACTAGACATCAGCAAAAACAGCAACCGCATTATCTTGCTCAACAAAACAGATCTACCCCAAGCTCTTGATTTGTCTGAACTCCCCGAAGATGTTATCCCGATATCTGTGCTAAAAAATGACAATATCAACCATATTGAAGATCGAATCAACCAGCTATTCTTTGATAATGCCGGTATCGTCGAGCAAGATGCCACTTATTTATCCAATGCCCGTCATATCGCTTTGATCGAAAAAGCTGTTGATAGCCTTCATGCTGTGAATCAAGGGCTCGAGTTAGGCATGCCTGTCGATCTTTTGCAAGTAGACATGACACGCACTTGGGAAATATTAGGTGAAATCGTCGGTGATGCTGCTCCAGATGAGTTAATCACACAACTCTTTAGTCAATTCTGTCTAGGAAAATAATAATATTCTAACATAAGACATCATGTAGACTCACATCAGACTGAAATGACAGTCAAACCTAGAATAAAAAAACGGCTCTATAATTTCTGTAGTGGGTAACTCCACCATAGAGATTATAGGGCCTTTTGAGTATCAAAAAGTCCCATATGACCTATAATGAAAAGCAAGCAAACCATCATTAGAAAGACTCATATGGAA
>NZ_JBRUGW010000051.1:0-7358 GCF_053206505.1 Streptococcus fryi
GTTGGCCTTGCGGCGTCCTATATTTTGCAACATAGTGACCGTTCTAAGTGGCCTAAGATTGTTGATGTCGTGGCTCGTCGCCATTGGACCAACAGCCTCTACCCCTTTATCTTTTTGACAGGAGTAGGCTTCTTGGCAGCGATTATCATCGGCGGTTTTGCAGGCTATCGCTTAACCCTTTCAGGAAGTCAGATGTTCTTGTTGATGATGCTGTTGGCTGTTCTGACACAGTTTTTTGCCCACAGTATTAGTCATCTCAATCAGTACCTGAAGAGCTATGGTTTCCTCATCAGCCTATTCCTAGTTATGATGTATTTAATTAGTGCGGGCCAGTTGCTCGACTCACATTATATCAGCCATAGCAGTTGGGTGTCCTTCTTGTCCCCGCTGACCTACTTAGAGGGAATGCTGACGGCATTTTTGAATAATAAAGAAGGGTGGACGGTAACCTTTATCCTAACGCTCCTCCTAGCAGGAGCAGTTAGTGGGTTAACCATCTACCATTACCAGGAGCTTGACGAATCAGGAGTGTAGTATGAACCGTCACTTTAGTCGTCTCCTTATCCTGTGTATCAGTGTTATCGTTATGGAGCCATCATTTGCCTTTGCCGATGATGGCTCTCTCTAGATTAACACGGGTATTAACCAGAGGAGCATAAGCTAACTTTCTAAATGACAGGTGATGAATTGCATTTGGCTGAGATTGATTATAGAATTATTGACGCAAGTGACACTCAAACCAAGGACAGAGAGGTTCTGGCAATGAGATTGAGAGAGGTGTATTGATGAAACTCAAGAAGATAGTGGCAAGATTAGTGATAATAGTAGGAATGGTTAGTTTATTAGGGGGATGTGGCATGAGCAAAGAGACGTTGACAAAAGAGCAACAGGATAATGTAGTGAGATGGATTGCAAGAGGGTATGATGTGGAAACGGTTGAGTTTTTACAATTATCAAAAAATACCAGTACAGGAATATATTTGTTATCTGTTCGTGTAAATTGGGACAAAACACTAGAAACCACAATCCCAGTTGATAATATCACTGCTTTTGATACTAAAGAAGGAGAGCTTTTGTTGGGTCCAATTAATACTTTTGAGAAAATTTTAAAAGTAAGACAACTAGAAAAAACAAGTAATGTTGACATTTCTAATATACATATTATTTATTTGGAGGAGTAGTATGCTTATTGACGAACAATATAAATGGCTTGCCGAACAGGCTTACTGGGTAGAGCAAGGAAGAAGTGATGTTAGATACCATCCAGAGAAAAAACTATATTATCCATTTAATCCTCAAAAACCTTCCCTCGGTCAATTCCAAGTTCTTGCAGTTGAAGATAATCAAACCAACGACGTAGAGTTTCTGACAATGAGATTGAGAGAGGTGTGTTGATGAAATTCAAGAAGATAGTGGCAAGATTAGTGATAATAGTAGGAATGGTTAGTTTATTAGGAGGGTGTGGCATGAGTAAAGAAACATTGACAAAAGAGCAACAGGATAATGTGGTGAGATGGATTGCAAGAAAATATGAATTTGACTCTATTGAGTTTTTAGATTTTTCAAAGGATAATAAAACAGGTAGTTATCACATTCATTTTTTGTTGAACAATGAATTGGAGTCTGGACTTACTATTTCAGATATTAAAAAATTTGATAGTCCAGTTGTTAAAGTTACACTTGGACCAGTGAGTAAGTTTGTAGATATTGAAAAATCGATTTTAAATGATGATGAAATTAGTATTGAAAAAATAAATATAGTATATCTAGGGGAGTGATATGTCTTTAAAAGATGAACAATATAAATGGCTTGCAGAACAAGCTTATTGGATTGACTCTGAGAAATATGACAAGGCTTATGCTCCAGAATTAAATGAGGAGTATCCTGTTTCACTTGAAAATGAGGATTTAGGGAAGTACAAACTTCTCCAAGTTGAAGATAATCAAACCAAGGACATAGAGGTTCTGGCAATGAGATTGAGAGAGGTGTGTTGATGAAACTCAAGAAGATAGTTGCAAGACTATTGATAATAGTAGGAATGGTTAGTTTATTAGGAGGATGTGGCATGAGCAAAGAGACATTAACAAAAGAGCAACAAGATAATGTGGTCAAGCGTATAGTACGCCAATATAGAATTGAATCTATCGAGTTTACAGAGTTTGTTAAAGATAGAAAAACTGGGACGTACTTATTAAATTTGAAAATAAATAATAATTTAGAATTTCAAACAACCTTACCATTTCGAAATATTGACCGTCTAGATAATTCAACTGACGATATTGGTTTAAATCCTGTAGATAGTTTCATACTTCTTGAACGAATGACTCCACTTGAAGATGAGAGTATAAATATTAAAAATATAAAAATAATATATTTGGGAGAATAAAATGTCAAGTGATGTACAAAATAGTTGGCTTGCAGAACAGGCTTACTGGGTTGATGGTTTAAGAGATGATGTCAACTATCATCCTAAGAAAGCAAAAATTTATAATTACAATCCAGATGATAAAAATCTCGGTCAATTCCAAGTTCTTGCAGTTGAAGACACTCAAACCAAGGACATAGAGGTTCTGGCAATGAGATTGGGAGAGGTGTGTTGATGAAACTCAAGAAGATAGTGGCAAGATTAGTGATAATAGTAGGAATGGTTAGTTTATTAGGAGGGTGTGGCATGAGTAAAGAGACATTGACAAAAGAGCAACAGGATAATGTAGTTCGTCGGATTGTAAGAGGATATGACCCGATTACACAAGTAAAATTTATTAAATTTAGTCAAGATAAAAAAACTGGTACTCATTTGCTGTCTTTTGAACTTAATGATGATGATAGATATACAACAACTATGAAAATTGTAAATATAGAACAAATTTTAGAAAAAAATACCGCTTATGGGCTTAATCCAATTAGTAGATTTTCTAGTTTAGAGCGAGAAGAAGAGTTAACTGCAGAACAATTTATAGACATTTCTAATATACATATTATTTATTTGGAGGAGTAGTATGCTTATTGACGAACAATATAAATGGCTTGCAGAACAGGCTTACTGGGTTGATGGTTTAAGAGATGATGTCAACTATCATCCTAAGAAATCAAAAATTTATAATTACAATCCAGATGATAAAAATCTCGGTCAATTCCAAGTTCTTGCAGTTGAAGATAATCAAACCAACGACATAGAGGTTCTGGCAATGAGATTGAGAGAGGTGTGTTGATGAAACTCAAGAAGATAGTGGCAAGATTAGTGATAATAGTAGGAATGGTTAGTTTATTAGGGGGATGTGGCATGAGCAAAGAGACATTGACAAAAGAGCAACAGGATAATGTGGTGAGATGGATTGCAAGAGGGTATGATGTGGAAACGGTTGAGTTTTTACAATTATCAAAAAATACCAGTACAGGAATATATTTGTTATCTGTTCGTGTAGATAATGATGATTCATTACAAACGACTATTCCTGTAGATAGTTTAACTGAATTTGATGATGTTTTTGGAACGGTTGGATTAAATCCTAGGAATCATTTTCAACAATTGGAGCGTGTGGAATGGTTTCCAAAGGCTAAGGAAATTGATATATCCGAGATTAAAGTGTATTATTTGGAGAAGTGATTATGGCTACCGATCAACAATATAAATGGCTTGCCGAACAGGCTTACTGGGTAGAGAAAAAAAGAAATGATGTAGAATACCATCCTATAGAGGGGAATATTTATGATTTTGCTCCCCAAGATATAGAGAACGGACAATTCCAAGTTCTTGCAGTTGAAGACAATCAAACCAACGGTATGCAGGTCATGGCGGTTGCACCAGTTGTTAACGGTGTGGTGGATTATAAGCATATTACGATTGCCTATGCTGGGACACGCTTTACAGATGGGAATGACTTGGAGGCTGATTTTAACAGTGTTGTCTTAGGTCAGAATATTGCGACAGAGAGATTTTCGGTTGGGGCGTCTAGTATCCGAGTTCCTGTAGAGAGCCAGGTGGATACTGCCTTGACATTTGCTGCTGACATTAGAGAGCGCTACCCAAATGCTCATATTTCAACCACTGGTCATTCTCTTGGAGGCTATTTGGCTAGTATGGTTGCTATTAAGAATCGTTGGGCATTTACCGTTTTTAACGCCCCTAACTCAGCCAATATGTTGACGAAAAGTGATATTGAGTGGGCTCAAGCCAATACCGATATCTTAGTGAATTACCGTAACGACAAAGACTGGATTGGCAATACCGGCGGTGAGTTAGCGACTACCGTTCGCTATGTTGAACCTTATCAGAACGTCGGTTTTGTAGGGACTATGGTGAATATTTTGACCCATCATGGTTTAGCGACTTGGCAATTTGATGAGCGTGGTAATTTAGTTGATAAGTATGGTTTGGTTGTAGATAGGACAAACTCTGTGAGTCCGGTGGATATTGATGGTGATGGTAAGGAAGATGTGACGCTTAGTTCTATCAATACCGAACCTCGTAACCTCTTCCTATCCAGTGGTGCTTTATCGGTATTTGGTGGTGAGACAATCACCATCAATCCTGATAGTTTACGCATGTTATCTAGTCATTTGAACATGCTTTATCTGACTGAGATTCCCATGCTTATCAACTTGTGTCGTCTGTGTCAAGAAAAAAATACTAAGATTCAAGGCGACTTTGAAACCAGAAAGCAAAAAGTTGAAGAAAGCATTGTCCAACGCTTTAAGGAAACTCGGTTGACCGATGTTTTTTATCAGTTACACGAATCCGTTGGTCAAGCAGTCTCTAAGAAACACATTTTTGATAACCTCGCCTCAATCAATACGATCAGCTATAGCTCTCTGCCAAATTCAGCTTGCCATGAAACAGGAGCTTATTTTGATATTAGTCCTTATAACAGCTGGATAACCACTCTAAAAATGCAAAGTGGTAGCCTTTATCAACACTGTCAATCAGAGCAGGTAGGCACCTCTAGCTCTGGTTTGCCCATCAATCCTACGCCGTCAGCTCTTAGATGTTCAGATATTTTGGAACAAACTGCCAAACACTTGAAAGATCAGGCTGAAAAAATCTTTGAAGGGAGGGGCTTTCGTGAGGGTAAGAAAGATGGTATTAGTGAAGCACTGACAGAGGTTTTAGCTGTTGAAGAGAAGAACTTAGAACAATTGAATATCAGTATTAGTAACGCTGCTCAGCTTACCTTAAGTTTGGCAAATCATTTTCAACAGATGGATGAGTGGTTAAGTAGTCAGATTACTAGCGGATCTAATATCGACTATTTAACACCTTCAGCGGTTCCGAGTAGTTATCAGGCCTACCTAGAAGAATCACATATCTTTGATGATGTTAAAGATGTACTTCAAGCTTTCGATACTCAAGTGGAACAGAATAGTCAAAAATATGCCAGAATAGTTGGAACGGCTTTTTCCGAAGCTTTTCGCTCAGTCCAAGCATCCTTAGAGGATTGGCGAAATAGTTTGAGCATCTTTAATAGCACGGTAGCGTTAATTGATGAGTCCTTTTCGACCAAAGTATATGTCGAAAGTTCTAAAGAGGTCGATGATAAGCTTGTTACAACAAGAACTTATTGGGGAAACTTATCTCGTTTGTATGGCTCTGTTACCACTAATCATATCAGTGAAGCAAAACAGTCATTCAAAACGTTACCAGATAAACTGGACATAGCCCTTGAAGCCTCTAGAACAGCTTCTTCCGATATGCAACAGCTACATCCAGCTCTAAAAGTTATTATTGAAGAAGGTGTTTATACTGCTTTTGATTTGGATGAGATTGTCGCTAGTCAAAAAGCAGTTCAAGAGATCACTCATCGCATCATTCAAGAATTATCATTTGTGGTTAGCACCATCTCAAACCAGATGACTGGACGAGCTGCAATGACTTTAGTAAACCATTTGAGAGGGATCCAACAGTTGATGTTCTATTTTAATAAGCTGGTCGGGGATTGTTTTGGTAGTCAAGGTCAAGCAATGGATGCTTCATCCCAAGGGAGTGTTAGTTCTGAGGCTGCACATTTTAGCTTAAACAAATAGATAGATTTTTAAATAATTTTTTAGGGGTGTAACTTATGAAACGTTATCTTATCTATCCGTTTATGGTTTTAGTTAGTGTTATCGTTATGGAGCCATCACTTGCCTTTGCCAATGATGGCTCTCTCCAGATTAACACGGATATTAACCAGGGGAAAGAGACAAAAGAAGTTTATTATATTGAGCAAGAGACAGAACTCTCTAAGCTCTTTAATTTAGAAATCACAGATAATATTAACCGAAAGCAGACCGTTAGTCTGGAGGAAGAAAAAAATTTTAAAGATGGCATCTTTCTTCAGAAGTTAGTAGGAAATAATTGGTCAAGTGATTACCAGAAATTACTGTTTAACCCTGAAACCGAGCTTTCAGTGTCAAGTGATTATGGCGTGCAGTTGGTTGAGAAGAAGTCAGGGGTGTCCTGGCAGATGCTCGTTTTGCTTGGTTTGGGTGTTATGGTCATGAGTTGGTCACTTTACCAAACCAGACGACAGAAAGGAAACTAATCAGATGTCATCTTATGTCAATATCAGTCTGGACTTATCTCTTGTTGGTTGTCCTTTGCTGGATTTAAGAGTGCCGACAACGATTGTCCTACAGGAATTATTACAGACGGTATCGGAGTCCTATGGTCTGGGCTTGGTTTTTAACAACCCTCTGGCTCGCCAAGGAAAGAAGGGTCGAGTGTTGTCTCGTTTTCAGGAGCTAACTGATTTAAGAGATGGTGACCTGCTTGTGGTCGAAACATTATAGAATAAGGAGAAGAGGCGTGACAACAGTTATGAGAGAATTGCTTTTAGAAGAGGTTAAAGGGAATCAATCAGTGGCTTTCCAACTCTTGGAAGCTAAGCAGCCCTTGTTTGTCAATCAGAAAGTAGCGATTGATGGCGAGAACTTCCAATTGGAATTGGTTCAGCCT
This sequence comes from Streptococcus fryi, assembly GCF_053206505.1. Lineage (NCBI taxonomy): Bacteria > Bacillati > Bacillota > Bacilli > Lactobacillales > Streptococcaceae > Streptococcus > Streptococcus fryi. Next base: position 6,936 of record NZ_JBRUGW010000051.1, read on the forward strand.
GATGGATGCTATGCCTGGGATAGGCTTATTGAGTTGACACGAGAAGAGCAGCTACGCCATTTTATCAATATTGGTCAGGTGTTTGAACTTCTTAACCAAACCGTTTACACCTATAATTTCCATCCGAGTAAGGTCCTCTTTACCCTGAATGCTCTGCCGCTTTTAGTAGAGCGAGGGGTTAAAGGTCAAGTGCCGCCTTATGAGGCACTGACGGTTGAAGAGTTTTTAACACGCTATCAGGCCATGATGGTGTCTGTATTGGACAAGAAGACCAGCTATGATACCTTAATCAATGGTAAGCTACCTTTTTACCGTGGCAATCTTTTCTGTGAGCAACTGGTGAAGGCAGACTCTTTAGCTGATGTCAGCACATTACTTCAAGCCGAGTATCAGACTGAGAAAGAGAAAAATAAGCAGACCATG
>NZ_JBRUGW010000052.1:0-7072 GCF_053206505.1 Streptococcus fryi
CTTGATCATAGTTCACACGCTGACCAGCTTGGTAGGTCGCTAAGGTTGCTGAATGCACTTTTGGCTCTGACTTAACTGCACTCGGTTGAGTAAAGGTATATGTACCAGTTTTAGAGATAACTTTAAGCCCACCAGAAACAGACGGAGAACTAACGACTGGTCGAGATGCTACTGTACTTGGCTTCTCAGGAGTAGTCGTCGGTTGGGCAGGAACACTGGATTGAGGACTGCTGACTTGACCTAGAGACACATAACGTCTGTAACCACCATAAGAAAGATAGCTCAACCAATGATGATTATCAGATTGCACAACTTGATCATAGTTCACACGCTGACCAGCTTGGTAGGTCGCTAAGGTTGCGGAATGCACTTTTGGCTCTGACTTAACTGCACTCGGTTGAGTAAAGGTATACGTACCAGTTTTTTGGATAACCCTTACCCCACCAGAAACAGATGGAGGGCTAACGACTGGTTGAGATACTGGTTGTTTTACAACTGATCCACTCACCCCATAATAACTGTAGTATTTTTTAATACCATCAACAATCCCCTTTGCTAATTGTTGCTGATAAGCAGGGGATTTTAATTTTGCTAACTCTGAAGAATTTGACATATAACCTAATTCAAGAAGAACAGCAGGTGCAGTTGTTTCTCTTAATACCGCAAAGGTTCTTCGGAGCACTCCGTTATTTTTACCACCTGTTTCGGATACAACAGCAGATTGGATGGCATTAGCCAAAACAGCACTATGGTTAAGACGTTCCTCATCATTGTGATATGTTTGGTTAATTGCTGAAGGATAGTCCTTATGATATTGATAATAATAGGCTTCAATACCTGTAGCTGTTGGAGTTGTTGCAGCATTAAAATGAATACTAACAAATAAATCTGCTTGGCTCATATTAGCCTTTTTAGAACGATCAATCAAATCAACATAAGAGTTATCATCACGTGCTGTAACAATACTATAACCTTCTGCCTCTAACCGATTCCTAACCAAAGACTGCATATTTAGTGTCAAACTTTTTTCCGTTGTATTTTCATACACAGCTCCAGGGTCTGCACCACCATGCCCAGCATCAATAAAAATCACTTTATTATAGACATTATAGTTACCTTGCGAAGCTGAGGTCCCAACTGTATCAGAGGCTGCTGAAGCTGTAATCGATGCTGTCGTTAAATCTGAAGCAGCAACTGGGTTCGCATCTAGGGACAATGGAGCCAATGAAGTTTCTGTTTCTGAACTAATAGGAGCCTCCTGAAGACTATCTGCTTCAGCTAAACCGCCTCCGAACACCGTCAACATTGCTGCACTAGCTACAAACCATCGTTTTTTAGGACGAATTATTCTCTTCTGACTCATTTCCTGACACACTCCCTTACAACTTTAAATATTAGTATCATCATATCATAATATAGCTGATTTTCATAGCATTTATTGGCTTACAATAAATCACAAATAAGACTGTAAACGACCAAACCCGATTTCTTGAAAAGAAAATAGTGATATTCGTGTACTCATATCCTCTTTTATGTTAAAATAAATAGGAATAACTATTGGAGGATTATATGTCTAACCAACATTTTGAAGAATTAAACGACCAACAACTCATTCGTCGTGAAAAAATGGCTGCCCTTGCTGAACAAGGTATTGATCCATTTGGTAAACGCTTTGAGCGTACTGCAGATTCTGCACAATTAAAGAACACTTATCAGGAGCACTCAAAGGAAGAATTAGAAGAACTCAACGCCTCAGCAATCATTGCTGGACGTATCATGACCAAACGTGGTAAGGGTAAGGCTGGCTTTGCACATATCCAAGACCGTGAAGGACAAATTCAAATTTACGTTCGTAAAGATGATGTCGGTGAAGAAGCCTATGAAATCTTTAAAAAAGCAGACCTTGGAGACTTTATTGGTGTTGAAGGCAATGTTATGAAAACCAATGTCGGTGAGCTTTCGTTACATGCAACATCTTTAACACACTTATCTAAATCACTTCGCCCATTACCAGAGAAATTCCATGGCCTGACAGACGTTGAAACCATCTATCGTAAACGTTACCTCGATTTAATTTCAAACCGCGATAGCTTTGAGCGCTTTGTAACCCGTAGTAAAATGATTTCAGAAATCCGCCGCTACCTAGACGGACTTGGTTTCCTAGAAGTAGAAACACCTGTCTTACATAATGAAGCTGGTGGTGCTGCTGCTCGTCCATTCATTACCCACCACAATGCTCAAAATATTGACATGGTCTTGCGTATTGCGACAGAACTTCATCTCAAACGTCTTATCGTTGGTGGTATGGAAAAAGTTTACGAAATTGGCCGTATTTTCCGTAATGAAGGAATGGATGCAACACATAACCCAGAATTTACATCTATTGAAGTTTATGAAGCCTATGCAGACTACTTAGACGTTATGGACCTTACTGAAGGTATTATCCAACACGCTGCCAAATCTGTTTGTGGTGATGGACCAATTGACTATCAAGGTACCACCATTTATATCAATGAACCATTCAAACGCGTCCACATGGTTGATGCCATCAAAGCAATTACTGGAGTTGATTTCTGGCAAGATATGAGTCTTGAAGAAGCTATTGCTATTGCCAAAGAAAAGCATGTCCCTGTTGAAAAACACTATACTGAAGTAGGCCATATCATCAATGCCTTCTTTGAAGAATTTGTAGAGGACACACTCATCCAACCAACTTTTGTCTATGGTCATCCTGTGGCTGTTTCACCACTGGCTAAGAAAAATCCTGATGATGAACGCTTCACAGATCGCTTTGAACTCTTTATCATGACCAAAGAATACGCTAACGCCTTTACAGAACTGAATGATCCTATCGATCAGTTAGAACGTTTTAAGGCACAGGCTAAGGCAAAAGAACTTGGAGATGATGAAGCGACTGGTATTGATTATGACTTTGTGGAAGCCCTTGAATACGGTATGCCTCCAACAGGTGGACTTGGTATCGGTATCGACAGACTTTGCATGCTCCTTACCAATACTACAACTATCCGAGATGTCCTTTTGTTCCCAACGATGAAATAAGCCATGAAAAAACAACATATCGCTTTAATTTCAGCTAGTATTTTTATTGTTTACGGTATCATCACTCACAAATGGAGCTTTTTAGGCTTTGGTGTAACATTTGCCTTTATAGCCTTAGCACGATATCTCAAACAAAAATAAGAAAAAATCTTCCAGAACAAGTTGTACTGGAAGATTTTTTCTGATACTAATAAGCAACTACAAAACATTATTAATGTCCAAATAGCCAAAAACAATTATAGGTTAACCCAAGCTTTTCTATTTTCTAAACGCATTAAGAATGACTTGAAACTCTTCATTTGTCAATGTGATACCTTTACCCATCTTGGTATGATCTGGACTCCACATCCTAATATCAAACTTTGGCTCAGCACCATTAAAACTCACACGATTTAATTCCTTAGTCCACCCTTTATCATTTTCAGATAATACCAATAATTTCTCTTCAATTTTAAATGTAAATTCTGACATATATTTAGCTCCTTATCTTATGCTTAGGATTAATTAACCCTATACCTTATTATTCGTCAAACATTTTATTTTTGCCTTGTTCTAACTTTTTATTTTCAAAATTTTCATTTTAGTGTATAATCATTTTATCAAAAACAAGGAGATACTATGAAAAAAATCTTCTCATCCTTAATTGATCAATTAAAATCTTTTGTAGACAGTACTCCTAAAACAGCCAAAACCACTCCCAGCACCCTAAAGCGAAATCATCTCATCAGTCAAATTCAGAAAGCTTCTTCTGAACAACTTCCTATTCATGTGATTTACAACCAGGGGAGCTTCACAGGTGACCTCATCAAGTACGATAAAGAACAACAAAAGATTATCTTAAAAAACTTCAACAAGGATTTATCTGCTATTATTGCCTTACAAGATATTGATAAAATCACTATAGTCCCTAATCACCTCAGACAATCTCAACAATTAAGGAGCTAGCTTTTTAGCTCCTTTTACTTTATGCCCTGACTGTTCGACTAGTACCATCATCTTTATAAAGATTAATAAGACCCTCCTTACAAGCACGAATCATGTCGCCTGCTTTAACAGACTGAGGTAACTTAATGGTCAGTAGTTCCATTGGATTTGGAGCTCGATCAATTTTTTCACCCTGTTCATTATGTAGCTCTTGAATAGTCGTCTCAAAATGCCTAAAACCTGGTCCGTAAAACTCAACCTTGTCACCTTCGTTAATGACGTTTCTCTGACGAATTGTTGCAGTCATCGTCTCTTCATCAAAACTAACCACTTCACCAACAAACTTGTACTGTGGAATTTTACGGCGAGCGCCAAATAACTGTTCATTCTCAGTCGGCGTGTGATAGTAGAAACCTGTTGCCAGTTCTCTTTGAGCAACCTTCCACATCTCATCAATCAAATCTTGCTTAATGGCTTCAAATGCTTCTGGACTTTCCATATAAGCATCAACAGCTGCTTTATAACAATTTGTCACTGTTGACACATAGTGGATGGACTTCATACGGCCTTCAATTTTTAAACTATCAACACCATTTTCGATCATATCAGGAATACGATCGATCATGGACATATCAACAGAGGACATTGAAAACTCCTCAGGTATTTCACCTTCAAGAGAACGTCTCTCTTGCCCAAAAGGCATATCATAGAGATTGTACTTCCAACGACATGATTGAGAGCAACCTCCTCTGTTAGCATCCCGATGGCTCATATGATTGGATAAAACACAGCGCCCAGAGTAAGAAATACACATTGCCCCGTGGACAAAAGCCTCTATTTCAACAGAGGTCCGTTGACGAATGGTTTCAAGCTCTTGCATACTAACCTCACGTGCAAGCACAACACGTGTCAGACCAAGCTCTTTCCAAAATTCAAATGTTTCATAATTGGTTGATGATGCCTGAGTGGATAGGTGAATTTCCAAACCAGGTGCCTCATTGGCACAGATAACGATTAAGGCTGGATCGGAAATAATAACGGCATCTAAGCCCATGTCACGCAATTCCCTAAACCATGCACCTGCACCAATCTCATTACCCTCATGGGTGACCATGTTGGCAGCTACATATACCTTAGCACCACGCGCGTGAGCATATTCAATCCCCTCACGCATCTCTTCCATGCTAAAGTTACCAGCCCGACTCCGCAAACCATAAGCCTGACCACCAACAAAGACGGCATCTGCTCCGTAATCAATGGCAACCTTTAATTTTTCTAACGTCCCAGCAGGTGCTAATACCTCGGGTCTTTTCAATTGTCTTGTCATATCAATACCCCTTCTATTTGCAAGATAAAAGTGAATAAATCATCAAATGGTGTTACAATTTATTTGACAGTATCTTTGTCAAAATCATAAAAACCTGTATCAAGTCCACGATTTTTAGGGTGATACTGTCTAATGCGTTCTTCTAAAACAAAAGCTTGGTCCTGACTAAACTGACCTTTTTCAATCAAGTCCCTAGCCTCAACAAAACAACGCACAATCTCGACAAAATCATCTCCTGGACAATAGATACCATCTAATTTCCAGCGGTTAAAACCGTTATCAGCTAACTCAAGAAGTTTAGTCATCATACTGATATCATTGTTGATAAAGATATGCGTCCCATGCTTATCTTCATAAATCGAATAATGGCTATCTGGGTCACTTGGTTCTGCCAAAAAAAGTCCACGTTCACGTGTTTTTTCATCATCAATATGTGTGAAATTATAGTAATTTTGTAATAACGGACGTTTGGAGTGATGAATAACTGATGCCCCATATACCAATACTTCTGCCGGGAAATTCAAATTCTTAGCAATCTCAAATAATTCTTCTGATGGAATTTCACGTGCTAAAACCGTTTCAACAGCACCATGCTCTCCCCAAAAATTCACTTGACGACTTGACGTCACAAAGACAGAGGTATCATAGATAAGCTTAAAATCATAACCATCACGTTTATTAACGTAAAAAATTCCAGCATCGCCAGCTACCAAGTAGTCAACCTTAATCTCCTTCATCAAATCAAGAAAAGGTTTAATATTATCCATCATATCTTGATGCATCAAGGCATTACAAGCGACCGTCAATTCCTTACCAGAGCTATGTACAAGATGAGCAATTTCTTTCAGCTCATCATAGCTAAATGATTTTGGTAAACGCAAACCATAATCTTCTTCACCGACATAAATCCTATCAACACCTAAATCCAAAAGCATCTGAACTTGTTCAAATGAATCAGCTGTTGCAGTAATAATAATCTTTTCCATACCCCTTATTTTATCAAAATTTCAAATAAATGCCTAGATATTCCTTAAAATTAAGCTTTTTAGGTCTACTGTAACAAAATTGTAACAAAAAAGTTTCGAATTTATGTTACTATAGAATGGAAGATGGAGACACTTTTAGCTATTGTCGAAAAAAGTAAGTATGATGGATTTTAAATCCTATAACAATATCCTAAGTGCCACATCAATAATACCATGTATGAGTCAGATAGTTTCAAGCCTAGCTAACCTGTATGAATTGTAAAATAAGATGCGCTGAAATTATCTATAAAGGAGACCTATGTCAACATCATTGAATAGGCAAAGACAAACTGAACAAGAATTTGATAATCAGTTACAGTATGAGCCAAAATACCATGAATTTACAGAAATATCACCTCATCAATTAGAGTTAAGTGATGTGATTTTTTTCGGTCAGATAGCTAGTTTTGCAATTAGTACCGTTCTCTTTTGCTTTATATTACTTGTTCAGGAAGTGTCAACGTTCTGGGCTTTTAGTATTGCACTTTTATTAAGCTCTTGTGTCGTCGTTGCTGTATCTCGACTCCTAAACTACTGGCTTAATGATTGATGACTAATCATTAGCTCACTCCTCAGAATTCATCATAGTGTCCTATTGTAGTTGATTAACGGCTCTTTGTCAACTGTAGTGGGTAGATGAAAAGCTAACATCTGGAGAGAATCAGATTGGTTCTCTCCTTTTTGATGTTCAAGGCAATCAAAATCCTTCTTTTAAAGTTGTCAAAGTTTCGGAATC
>NZ_JBRUGW010000053.1:0-5557 GCF_053206505.1 Streptococcus fryi
GAACACATTGCTTACCCTTTGTTTCCTGGCAGACCCTATGAGTTGAGTGAGCTATTTGAGCATCACTTGCCCTTCTCCCAATCAGCCACTATCGATGTGCTTGACGATGGGTTTCGTTTGGATGAGGAGACCTATTCACATGGTGTGCACCCGTTCAAACTGGATTCAGGGAAGCTGGTAACGGTTGTTTCATTTGCGGGGCGTCAGAGTGTTTACTTGCCAGATGGGATGCTTTACCTATCGTCCGATGACCATGCGACGATTCAAGTGTCGCTCCCGTCGCTGGAAGTTGTTCTCAGACCTCAAGCGGATGAGTGGCAGCTTGTTGCCAACCAAGCCTTTTATCACAATGGTCAGTTGGTGGCGGATAAAGCTTCACTCAAAGACCATGACACTGTTCTCTTTGCCTCAGGCTTATTCCTTTCAATAATTAATGACCGCTTGGAGTTTGCGATTGTGGGGGATTATCAGACGAACTTGTTGCCAGCAGAGTTGTCAGAACGAGATGAACGAGGGAAGGATTTCCACCGGTCGCCTCGGATTATTCTGAGAGAGCCCGAGAACTCGATTTTAATAGCCTCTCCGCCAACAGAAGCTGAAGAAAGTAAGCAATCTTTGGTGAAACTCTTGTTGACGCCAATTGCTATGATTGTGTTTACAGGGCTAACAGCTTTCTTTTTCAAAAGTGGAGGCATGGTCCTGATGATGATGGGGATGTCTGTCATTACTATCGGAACCTCCATTCACTCTTATTTTGCGGATAAGAAGAAACACCGTGAAACAGAAGAGCGGAAGATTTCAGATTATTTGACTTATCTGGATGGTAAATACGAGGAGTTGGCCAGCAGTAAGGCAGAACAAGAGATAGCTCTGCTTTACCATTACCCAGCGACAACCGATTTGCTTGAGATGGCAGCAACCATTGACCGCCGTATCTATGAGAAGACCCCATATCACTTTGACTTCTTGACTTACCGTTTGGGGCTCGGTCAAATCAAGGCGAGCTTTAGCGTTGATTACTCTGACTCAGAGATGACCAAGTACAATGAGGAGGCCAAACAAAAGGTCCAGGAACTCTTGGCTTACTATCGTCACTTGGACCAAATGCCTCTGCAGAATCAGCTTGGGTCGCCCATTGGTTATATCGGCTCTCGCCGAGTGGTGATTGAGCAAGTGCAACAACTGATGATGCAGGTGGCGACCTTCCAAAGTTACCATGATGTGCAGTTTGTGCCAATCTTCCGTGAGGAAGAGTTGCCACTCTGGAATTGGAGCCGTTGGTTGCCGCATACTCAGTTGAAAGTGTTTAACAGCCGTGGGTTTGTCTACAGCCAGCGAACACGTGACCAGCTCTTGACTTCGCTCTACCAAATCATCAAGGAGCGAAAGCTGGACAGTGAGCAGGAGAAATCCAGTGAGAAGCAGTATGCCCCACGCTATGTTCTGTTGATTACTGATTTGAGCCTGATGCTTGATCACAACATCATGGAGTATATCAATGAAGACCTGTCTCATTTGGACATTCACTATGTCTTTGTGGAAGAGGTGATTGAGAGCTTGCCTGAACATGTGAAGACCGTTGTGGACTATCGTGGGGATAAGAAAGCAACCCTGATTTTGCAGGAAGATACCTACCTCAATCAGGCTTTTGTCCCTCTGCCAGTGATTTCTCTTGAGGATAAGGAAACCTTTGCCCGAAACATGGCAGGGATTACCCATGTTCAGACCATGCGGAACTCTATCCCAGATAGCATCACCTTCCTTGAAATGTATGGAGTGAGCAAGGTTGAGGAGCTAGACCTCTTGACTCGCTGGAAGGAGAACGAGACCTATCAGACCATGTCGGTGCCTCTTGGTGTTCGTGGTCGTGATGATATCCTTTACCTCAACCTACACGAGAAGGCACATGGCCCTCACGGGTTGATTGCAGGAACGACAGGTTCTGGTAAGTCAGAGCTGGTACAGTCCTATATTCTGTCTCTGGCAGTCAACTACCACCCTTATGAAGTAGCCTTCTTGCTCATTGACTACAAGGGTGGTGGGATGGCTAATCTCTTTGCGGACTTGCCACACGTCGTTGGTACCATTACAAACTTGGATGGTAACCAGGCCAACCGAGCTTTGGTGTCTATCAAGGCCGAGCTCAAGAAGCGGCAGCGTATTTTCCAAGAAAACAATGTCAACCACATCAACCAGTACACCAAGCTCTTTAAAGAAGGTAAGGTTAAAGAACCACTCCCTCATCTATTGATCATTAGTGATGAGTTTGCGGAATTGAAGGCGAATCAACCAGAATTTATGGATGAGTTGGTTTCTACAGCCCGCATTGGTCGTTCTCTTGGGGTAAAACTGATTCTTGCGACACAAAAACCAAGTGGGGTTGTAAATGATCAAATTTGGTCCAACTCCAAGTTTAAAATTGCTCTTAAGGTACAAGATGTAGCGGACTCACGAGAAGTTATTAAGACCCCAGATGCGGCGGAAATTACTCAGACTGGTCGGGCCTACCTGCAAGTGGGGAACAATGAAATTTATGAACTGTTCCAAAGTGCTTGGTCTGGAGCTGACTATAATCCGGAAGGTAGAAATAGTGTCCAACGTGATATGACAGTCTACGAAATCACAGATAGCGGCCAGTACAATGCCATCAATAAAGACTTGAGTGGACTAAACAAACAAAAAGAGACCAAGGTTGTTCCGACAGAATTGGATGCCATTGTGGAAGAAGCGCATGAACTGTTTGAGGGTCTCCATATTCCGAAAGTAGCTAGTCCGTGGTTACCACCATTAGCGGAAAAAGTTTATGCCAAAGATTTGGCTTCTGTAAACTTTAAGGACTACTGGGGAACTTCAGACAATCTTCAATCCATCTTAGTGGGCTATCAAGATATCCCTGAGCGTCAAGAACAATCACCGCTCTACTTTGATATGGAGCAACGAGGACACATTCTATTAGTCTCTAGCCCAGGCTTCGGGAAATCAACCTTCCTACAAAACTTTGCGGTAGATGTCATGCGAAAACAAACGCCAGCACAGACCCACTTCTATCTCTATGATTTTGGGACTAGTGGCTTGATTTCGCTATCAGATTTCCCACATGTGGCAGACTATTTTGCTTTGGATGAGACAGAGAAAATCATGAAATCTCTCCGCTTCTTGATGAAAGAAGTGAAAGCTCGTAAGCGCGCCTTGTCTAAAGCCAAGGCAACGAACCTGAGTCAGTATAATCAGCTTTCAGAAGATAGTTTTCCTACTATCTTTATCGAGATTGATGGCTTTGATAGTGTCATGGATGCACCGTTCTCAGATGCCTTCTATGATGTCTTAAATGTTATTGCTCGTGATGGTGCGTCACTTGGTATCTATCTAATTGTGAGCCTATCTCGCCTCAATGCCATGCGTTTGCAGCTACAATCAAACTTCAAGACCAAACTTTCTCTTTTCTTATTTGATTCGAGTGATTTGTCTGGTGTTGTTGGTCGCTCCAATATTCCACTGGACGAAATCAAGGGACGAGCTATTGCCAAGTTTGATGAGATTGTCCAATTCCAAATGGTACTACCTTATAGTAGTGAACACTATACAGATTACATTAAGGAAGTTAAGACGGAAGTTGAGGCAATGAGCGCAGCCTATAGTGGACCATTTCCAGCTGGTATACCAATGTTGCCAGAAAAGGTTACCAAGGAGATTATGGCAGATAGCTTAGCGATGAACCAAGACTTTGTTTTGGGACTTGAGAGGGAGGCTGTTGAGCCAGCTATCTTGAGTTTTGAACGTCCAATCCTTATGGCTTCAGATAGCCCTGCTTTTGTGAACAATTACTACAAATTGCTGGAATATCATTTGAACCGCTTGTCTGGCGTTTACAATACGGTAATTCTGGATTCTAGTCAGCGGTTATCAATAAACTTCTTTGAAGGAGTCCAACGCTTTGATAGCTCTTTGGAAGTTGAAAATGTGATGAAAGCTATTATTGATGACTTCAAGAAACGCCTATCTAATCCAAGTCCAGATTATCCGAAGTGGTTGATTTTGATTCCAGATGTGGCAGCGACAGCTATGGCATCTGGCTTGAGCGAAGCAGACTTCAAACAGTTACTGGTCGAAGGTAGCCAGCATGGTGTGACCTTATTGTTGATTGGTACTTATCAAGACTTGGTATCAAATACCTACGATACTTTTGTCAAATTGGCTAATCAAATGGTGGAACAAGTATTCCTTGGCATGCGAATCAGCGATCAGAACCATACACGCTATCCATATATTAATAACGAACCAGCTTTGAGACCAAATCAAGGCTATATCTTACACCCAGAAGGGTATGAGTTTATTCAATTATTAGAACTATAGAGAGGACAGAAGATGTCAGAAATTACAATGTTACCACTAGGAAGTGTCGTTATTTTAAAAGGGAATACCAAAAAAATGATGATTATTTCTCGTGTCATTGCGGCACCAGTCAAAGGTGAAGTCTATCGTTTTGATTATGGTGCTTGTCTCTATCCTGAAGGATTGATGGGGGATAGTCTCATCTACTTTAACCATGAAGATATCTTAAAGGTTGTTCAGGAGGGATATACGGATGATGATAACGAGATAATGTTAGAAAATATTGCCAATATTTTAGCTACAACGGATATTCCTAAAGGAGATGTTGCTACACTAAATGAGGTCAATGGCATCGGAGGATAAGAATGGGTACAGTTGATTATAACCAAGTTTATCAGCTTCAGGGGCAAGTCAATAGGCATCGTTCGAGCATTTCATCCGCAAAAACTACGATTGCTTCAATTGATGAAAAACTGCAGAGGCTTCGCTCAGTAAAAAAATCAATCGGTAATATTCAGAGTGATGTTAATGATATTAAAGTATCTGTCATGTTGAAAAAAGATCAACCAGATTGGAAAGGCCAGAAAAAGAATGATTTCCAAAAAAGTTGGAATGACTTTTCAGGAAGCTATAGAAATTTTCAAACAGAAATGAATACCTTTTATGACGCTATTTGTGATGAAATTACACGATTAGAGAATCAAAAGAATGAGCAAAATGGGATTATTGGCTGGTGTCAAAGTCAAATCAATAACCTTAGTAATGCGATAGAGAAGCTATTCCATACGAAAGAGGGGTAAAATTCATGTTCGGAACGATACAGTTATCAAATGTTGCGTTTGGAAGTCATGTGATTAGCCTTACTTCCGCAAAAGAAAGTCTTGCAGGTGTCAGTAGCACGTTGCCAGAAACGACATCAGACTCTAAAGTGATGAAGCTTTATCAGGAACAGTTCAAGGAGCTGTCAGCTCTTGTAACAACCTATGTTTCGCTTTTGGAAACGGATATTGCTCTGATTTCACAAACAGGTCAGGAACTGGTTCACACAGACAATGTTCTTGGACATGCTTTGTTTTCAGGATTAAATTAGGAGAGTATTATGGGCTATAAAATCAAATTCGACGATATCACCTCTCTCCAGATAAGCACCCAGACGACCATTGGTTCATGGGGTGAGTCTGTTTCTAGTCTGAACACAGCTATGTCAGGTTTCATCAACGACCCC
>NZ_JBRUGW010000054.1:0-5126 GCF_053206505.1 Streptococcus fryi
GAAACTTTGACAACTTTAAAAGAAGGATTTTGATTGCCTTGAACATCAAAAAGGAGAGAACCAATCTGATTCTCTCCAGATGTTAGCTTTTCATCTACCCACTACAGTTGACAAAGAGCCAAAAAAGCCTGTCTAGCTTACGCAAAGGTAAATCAGACAGACTTTTTTATAGATAGCTAGGCAATACCTAAACACTGAGTATATTACTTAGACAAGGCCCTACTTTAGCACGAATAGATGAGATATAATCTTCTGACATCTTCAAAACGACCTAATACTCATCCTTATTATAACCAAAGTCAGCTAAATCGAGTTTTTTATCACGCCAATTTTTCTTGACTTTGACCCATGTTTCGAGGAATACCTTGTCACCGAGCATAAGCTCGATATCACGACGAGCCATTGAGCCGATTTTTTTCAGCATTGAACCTTGTTTACCAATGATGATCCCTTTTTGGCTATCACGTTCAACCATGATCGTTGCTCGTATATGCACCTTATCCGTCTCTTCATCACGGGACATTTCCTCAATCACAACGGCTACTGAGTGTGGAATTTCTTCACGCGTTAGGTGCAAGACTTTCTCCCTAATCATCTCAGACACAAGGAAACGCTCTGGGTGGTCTGTAATCTGGTCAGCAGGGAAATACTGGAAACCTTCTTCCAAGTTATCCTTCAAAATTTCCATCAAACGATTAACGTTATTCCCCATAGTAGCAGAAATCGGCACAATCTCTGTAAAGTTCATTTGCCCACGGAAGTCATCAATTTGTTCCAACAACTGATCAGGATGTACCTTGTCAATCTTGTTAATAACCAAGATAACGGGAATATTGGCATTTTTCAAACGCTCAATAATCATATCATCGCCTTTACCACGTTTTTCATCGGCAGGAACCATGAAAATAACCGTCTCGACTTCACGAAGCGTGCTATAAGCCGACTCCACCATAAAATCACCCAAAGCCGTCTTAGGTTTATGAATACCAGGCGTATCAATAAACACAATTTGTTCCGTCTCGGTCGTATAAATCCCCATAATCTTGTTACGCGTCGTCTGAGCCTTGTCACTCATAATCGCAATTTTTTGACCCATTACATAGTTCAAAAAGGTTGATTTCCCAACGTTTGGGCGACCTAAAATCGCCACAAATCCAGATTTAAAAGTCATATTTTCTCCTTATTATTAACATATCCTATCGGGGCTTGGCTACCCCAACAAAAGACCCCATAGTTTTGGTAAAAAAATCAGTAAACCCGTTAGGGCTGCAAACAGTGACATGACCAATACAGCACCTGCCGCCATGTCTTTCGCATTCTTGGCTAACATAGAAAAATGATAGTCACTAGCTAAATCCACTACATTTTCCAGAGCAGAGTTGATGATTTCAAAGGCAATCACCAAAAAAATGCTCAGGAGTAAAAACAGCCATTCCACCAAGCTGACGCCAAAAAATAGCCCAGCAAGTATGACGACAACAGCAGTTGCAACATGCTTTTTCATGTTGCGTTCTTCTTTGAAAGCTGTCACTATACCTGTCAAAGCAAATTCAAGACTAGCGATGAGGTCTCTATTTTTCCACTTTTTCGGGGATTTAGTCTCGTGTAAGTCCATAAGCCATCAAAATCTCCTCTTGCAAGCCAAACATTTCCTTTTCTTCCTCAGGAGTGTAGTGGTCATACCCATTGATGTGTAAGAAACCATGTACCGCTAAAAAGCCCATCTCTCGCTCAAAACTATGCCCGTAATCTTCTGCCTGTTCTTTAGCCTTATCAATAGAAATAAAGAGTTCTCCAATATAGGCATCAAATTCAGACATCAACTCAGCTAGTTCTTCATCTGATTCCAAACTATCGGTGTCAAAACTAATCTCCTCTTCTGGTTTGTACTCCAAACTAATCACATCGGTTGGTCTATCGGTATCACGATATAGCAGATTGAGCTCATGACTACGACTATTGGTCACAAAAGTCACTGCCATCTCTTTATCTTCTTTACCAAGTTTTTGGGCTGCAAATTCAAGCAAATCCATCGTTTGCTGCTTAATCGCCTCAGAGACCAAACCAGTCTCATCAATCATTTCTACGTACATAGGCCATCTTCTTTTCTATAAGTATTTTTACCATTATACCATATTTGACCTATTAACGCTTGATAGACAGTGCGGGAAACACAAAAGTACTGGATTGAAAATCCTTTAGGATATGCCATAAACACTTCTAATCACAACTCTCAACTGCAAAACGTCAAAAGCTAGGGGATTGCCCTAGCCACCTCAAAATATTCTTGAATCATCTACCATCTTGGCTCAGCCTCAAAGACCCAACGTCGTGTCCAAGAATGGCTTTCTCCTGGAGCAATACTGATGGTTTGAATGATTTCTGGACTGACAATATGGTCTGTCGCCCAAAGCAAAAGGCCTGTAGGTTTGACAGCATCAATACCAGTCACACTAGCCTTAGCTCCCTGATGAAGCAACTGCCATGTAAACGTCTCACCCAAATCAGCCCTATCTGTGCTGAGAACACTAAGTGAGACATCCGTTTCACATTTATCAAAACGAATGGCTTTACCGTCAGCAATAAAGTTATTATGATCGTAACCACCAAAACCTTCTAAACGCTCCTGTCCCAGATCATTCATATTTGGCAATTCCAAACGATAGTCTGGTGAAATGGCCATACCATCAATGCTGAGGAAATTATGGCAATATTCTTCGGTCACAATAGCCTTTTTACCAACATTCTTTATGGTTGCTTCCAAAATTAAGACATTATCCTCGATACGAATGGTCTTTTTAACCTCAGCAGCAATCCCAAGACACTCCACTGGTTCTGTCACAAAGGTTGTCGAGGTCTCTGTGGACGTATAATGAACGGGGAAAGGAACAACCTCATCGTATTTATGCGCAAATTGATAACCTAAATCACTATCTTGCTTGATGAGACCCACGCCCAGTTTTGGAAAATAGTCGCCAATCTCAGCACCTTCGCTAAAATCACCTGAAAATTCACAACACAACCCTCGACCACCAGACGATAAATGCCGTAAATTCATGGGCTCGTTGGCTCCAAAATGGGTATCCCCATCTAAGACGACCTCCGAAATAAAGCCTGCTCGGTCAAAGCGAAAGGTATCATTAGGACGCTCTCCTGGTTCAGCAATCTCAACCCTAAGTCTATTATTTGTTAAATAAATCATCAAAAAACCTCCTTTAAAACGCTTTCATTATATCACGCCTTGAATGCTTTGTATAGCGTTCTTAAACAGGTAAATAAAATGTCACAAATAATCCTAAATAGTGCTTACTGTTTCATCTACCCACACATAAATATCAGCATCTTCCCAGCCTGATGGCTCATTGAGAAAGGCTTTGCGTCTCCCTTCGTAATCAAAACCAGATTTTTCAAGTAAAGCTTTAGAGGCTTCATTATCTACCAGAACATGTGCTTCTAGCCGATGAAAGCGTAGCGTTTGATTGTTCATATGAAGTAGAGCTTTCAAAGCCGCAAGACCATAACCACGTCTCCAACAATGGTTGTGTACAAAATAACCAATCTCTGCCCAAGCCAAAAAGTCTTTATCTAATATAACAAGGTCAACTGCTCCTACATGAGCACCTGTTTCAGCATCAAAAACCGCATAAATATATTGTTTATGCGAGTTTGCCAAATCTCTATGCCGATGAACAAGCTCTTCAAACCAAGCTTCATCACAAGCAGTCAAATCTAAATAACCCTTGTCATAAGGCGACTGAGAGGCCAAGCGTTTTGCGAAACCTTGATACCAAGCTTGATAATCCGTCTTTTCCAACGGACGTAAAACCACCTTAGCCATCATCTCGCTCACTTTCATAAGCATTGATAATATCTGCGACAACAGGATGTCTCACCACATCTTTAGCTGAAAAATGAACAAAATCAATCTGAGGAATCGTTTTTAATTTTGACATCGCATCAATCAGACCTGATTTGACCTGTCTAGGCAAGTCTATCTGGCTAGTATCTCCGTTGACAATCATTTTAGAATGAAAACCTAAACGGGTCAAAAACATCTTCATCTGCATAATTGTGGTATTCTGAGCTTCATCTAAAATCACAAAAGCATCATCCAAGGTACGCCCACGCATATAAGCTAACGGAGCAATCTCGATAATTTCCCGCTCCATTAAGCGCGTGGTCTGCTCTTTACCTAAAATCTGATATAGCGCGTCATAAACAGGACGCAAATATGGATCCACTTTTTCCTTCAAATCACCTGGCAAAAAGCCAAGACTTTCACCTGCTTCAACGGCAGGACGAGTGAGGATAATTCTCTTAACTTGACCACGTTTCAAAGCTGTCACCGCCAAAGTCACTGCCAAGAAAGTTTTACCCGTTCCTGCTGGACCAACACCAAACACAATATCATGGTGTTTAACACTATCTACATAGGTTTTTTGCCCTAAGGTTTTGACACGAATAGGCTTACCATAGTTGTCCTTAATAATTTCTTCTTCGTACAAGGCTACAAACTTATGGATGTCTCCTGATTTTGCCATTGACAAGGCTGTCACTACATCTGGTGTGTTAATAATCATGCCACGACCAACCAAGACCAGTAAGGCATTGATCACTAATTGAGCAAGGATGACATTTTCCTCATCTCCCACTAACTGAACCTTTTCAGTTCTAGCATGAATGGTGAGGGCTAACTCTTTTTCAATCAATTTCAGATGACGTTCATTGGTACCAAATAAGCTCAATAAGTCATCTGGATGATGTAAGGCTATGTCTACTGAATAATCTTCCAATTTTTTACCTCGTTTTTCTGATATTAAGTGATACATCATCATATAGTCTAACGTTTAGCAACGACCACTTAAACCATTAGAGATATATCATCATAACTCCCAACTTTTCCTATACTTAAATACCATTATAACAGGCAATATCCAAAAAAACCAGATTTTTAAGTGAATCTAGCAATGGATCCCCAAACCAAACATCCGACCTCCTAAATCAGGCTCTATAATTTCTGTAGTGGGTAACTCCACCATAGAGATTATAGGGCCTTTTGAGTATCAAAAAGTCCCATATGACCTATAATGAAAAGCAAGCAAACCATCATTAGAAAGACTCATATG
>NZ_JBRUGW010000055.1:0-4966 GCF_053206505.1 Streptococcus fryi
GATTCCGAAACTTTGACAACTTTAAAAGAAGGATTTTGATTGCCTTGAACATCAAAAAGGAGAGAACCAATCTGATTCTCTCCAGATGTTAGCTTTTCATCTACCCACTACAGTTGACAAAGAGCCATTATTGATAATCTAATCAGATGTTACTTCCTCTAATTTAAACGCTGTTCCTTTTAGTGAAGCGTTGAGTAGGAATTTGAATGGTTTGCCTGTCACAGCAACCTGTTTCTTATCCAAATCAACAGTAACATTTTCAACACCCATGACTTTCGAGAGTCTCTCAGTCACTGTAGTGGCACAACCTTGACATTTCATCCCTATAACGTTATAACGTTTCAACATGTTACTTCTCCTCTAGTAATTTATAATCTTTTTAATCTCAAAGCATTTAGAACCACCGATACCGAGCTGAGGCTCATCGCTAAACCAGCATACATGGGGTTCAATAACGGACCACCAAATAAATAAGCTACGCCCATAGCTATAGGGATACCAATAATATTATAAGCAAAAGCCCAGAATAAATTTTGCTTAATAGTGGTTAGAGTAAGCCTACTGAACCTCAAAGCACGTTCAATATCAAGTAAGTCACTTCTCATCAAGATAATATCTGCTGACTCAATGGCAACATCCGTCCCATTGCCAATCGCCATGCCGACATCTGCCTGTACTAATGCTGCTGCATCGTTAATCCCATCACCTACCATAGCAACACGTCTGCCATTTTGTTGTAGCTCCGTTATAACATTTACTTTTTCCTCTGGCAAAACATCACTAACAACCTCATCAACGCCCACTAAGCTTGCAATTGCTTGAGCTGTATGTTGATTATCTCCTGTTAGCATAATCACTTCAACTCCTGATGCCTGCAACGCTTTGATGGCTTCTCGGCTTGTCTCTTTAACGGTATCAGCCACACCAAATAGCCCTTTTAAGTGACCATTAATCGCTAGATAAACTGGTGTTTTCGCAGCTTGTGTTAGTTTTTTAGTGATAGCTTCAACCTGTTGAGTAGCTATACTGTTTTGGACCATCCATTTTGTATTACCGAGTAATACTTCCTGACCATCTAAACTCGCCTTAACACCCAAACCTGAAAAAATCTCAAAATCTCTAATAGGCAATAATGGTATCTGTTTCTCCTTAGCCTTATCACATATCGCCTCTGCCAATGGGTGCTCAGAATATTGTTCTATAGAAGCAGCTAGTTGAAGAAGGCTAGTATTATTTATATCAGAAACACTCTCCACATCAGTCACACGTGGCCTTCCTTCGGTAATAGTACCAGTCTTATCTAAAACAACCGTTTTGATAGCCTGAGCCATTTCTAACGATTCACCATCCTTGAACAAAATACCATACTCTGCAGCTTTACCTGTACCTACCATAATAGCTGTTGGGGTCGCAAGTCCTAAAGCACACGGACACGCAATTACTAATACAGCAATGCTAATAGACAAGGCAAACATAGGCGACTCTCCCCCCAGAAAATACCAACCTAGTCCAGATAGCAACGCCAAAACCATAACAACAGGTACAAAAATACCTGATATTTTATCGGCTAATCTCGCTATTGGAGCTTTTGCTCCTTGGGCTTCCTCAACTAATTGAATAAGTTGTGCCAAGACAGTATCTTGACCAACCTTAGTCACTTCAACAATAAGACGACCATTTTTATTAAGGCTTGCACCAACAACTTGACTTCCAACTGTTTTACGGATTGGCATACTCTCACCTGTCAACATAGACTCATCAACGGTTGATTCTCCATCAACCACTAAACCATCAACTGGAATTTTATCCCCGGGCTTGACAAGCACCCTCTGACCGACTGTAATCTGTTCAACAGGCGTGGTTATTTGTTGTCCATCTTCCCATAGCTGAGCTGTTTTGGGTGTAAGATTAATTAAATGCTTAATCACCTGAGAGGTTCTTTTTTTGGAAATCGACTCCATCAATTTACCTAAAGTAATTAAGGTAAGAATAACACCAACAGACTCAAAATATAAATCCGGATGGTGTTGTCCTTGGATATGACTATCTCGTACTAAAGATACAATCGTCAAAATACCTTGCAACATCGCTGCACTAGTCCCCAAAGCAATCAAAGAGTCCATATTAGGATGACCTTTTATTAAAGTTTTAAACCCCTTCTTGTAAAAAGATTTACCGAAAAAGAGGATGGGAAGGGTCAATAGTAATTGCGATAAGGCAAAAGATAAGGGAGCTTTTTCTGGTGAAATGACATTTGGTAAAGGCAGTGACACCATTGGTCCCATAGCCAGATATAACAATGGTAATATAAACATTGTCGAACCAATCAATCTGTATTTTAAACGCTTAATAGACTCATCTTGAACTTCCTTCTGTCCATTCCTGTCATCAATAGCGGACAAGCTATAACCTGCATCTGCAACAGCTTTAAAAAGCATCTCCTCAGAAATCTGCTCGGCATCATAACTAATTCTGACTTGTTCTGTTGCTAGGTTGACATCAGCACGTGTCACTCCATCTATCCTATGAAGACCTTTTTCAACAGCTACAGCACAAGCAGCACATGTCATACCTTGCACATAATAACGTTCCTCCGTCATGTAATCACTTCCTTTCACAAATATGTCGACAAGTACATTGTCCAGTAAAACAATCGCATATGACAACCGACACTAAATCATTTTGTTTCTCTAAAAGAATTTGCTCAATACCATCAATATCATTTCTTGTCATAGAAAGTTTATCAAGCAGTTTCTCTATAACAGCTGCATGCTTTGTTTGACACAGCCGACCAAATAATAGTTCTAACTGCTCATTAAACGCCTTATCTTCATCCACTAACGCCTCATAGATAAAGGAGCGACCAAAGCGTTTTGTTGTCAAAGCGCCTTTAGAGACAAGTCTAGCCAATAACGTTTTCACTGTGGATTCAGACCACCCTAATTTATCATGCAAGACTTGATAGACAGTAGAACTTTTAGAAGGCCCTTGAGACCAAATGACGCGCATGATTTCCCATTCAGATGTTGCTATTTCCAAAACATATCTCCTTTTTCGTTTACATTTGTAAATATATTTTACACTATCTTTTGTAGGAAATCAAGAGAGGAATTCTGAGTATCAAAAACTCTAAGCAGGTTCCACTTGCTAACTCATGACAGAGAAATGAAATCGCCTTATAATTAAGGTGAACAATGCAAATCCGTAGTCTTTAATAGGGCTTTGCCTAGCTTGTATCAAAAACTGGATGAACAAGAGTCATGAGATAATTCGAATACGCTAAGGAGCGTGAAAATAAAATGACAGCTAACCTCTTGTTCCTATTGTTCAAATAAATAACAGGAGGTCTTTTGTTATGGAAGTTATGATTGAAACCTGTTGTGGCATTGATGTTCACCAGAAATCCATCGTCTATTGTATTTTAGATGGTCCGCTAGATACTAACAAACCTAGAAAAATCCAGAAGACATTTGGAACAACTACTCATGCTTTGCGGAACGGCTTACAGTGGATTCAAACTAACCATGTGTCTCACGTCTTTTTTGAAAATACAGGACAATACTGGTTACCTCTCTTCAATATCTTTTATGAGAGTGATTTGACGCTGATTTTAGCCAATCCTCAACACATCAAGAATGTACCGGGACGTAAGACAGATATGAAAGACGCTGAATGGATGGCTCAACTCGGTCGCTGTGGTCTCATTGCGCCATCTTATATCCCTAGTCCTGAAGTCATGCAGTTGAGGCTACTAACCAGACGGTTGAGAAGCTATAAACAGCGCCAAACTCAGAGGCAGGACTTTCCCCTGGTTCTTACGAAAGTGCTGGGATAAAGAAATCTTCTCACATTACGCAAGGAAATCGCTACATCAAACAAGCTTTAACCATGTCTGGCATGATAGCTACTCACTCTAAGAACAAGGCTTTTTCATCCTTTTACAACCGAATTGCCCAGAGAAGCAGTAAGATGAAAACCGTTGTCACCTGTGCTCACAAATGACTCAGAATTATTTATAGCATATTATCAACTCGTCAACCTTATGACAAAACAAAAGTGCTAGGACTGAGGCAACAGTTCTAGCGCCAAAAAAATTAAAAATTTCAATTACAGTATAACATAGGGAGTGCCTTTTTGTGCTTTTTTAATGTTTTTTTCAAATAAAAGGAGAGAACCAATGTGATTCTCTCCAGATGTTAGCTTTTCACCTACCCACTACAATTGACAATGAGCCTACAATAGATAATAATACTAAATAAGTTTCTCAATAACTATACACTCCGTACGGGATTCGAACCCGTGTTACCGCCGTGAAAAGGCGGTGTCTTAACCCCTTGACCAACGGAGCAAAATAATAATGGGCACGAGTGGACTCGAACCACCGACCTCACGCTTATCAGGCGTGCGCTCTAACCACCTGAGCTACGCGCCCAAATTATATTTATGCCGGCTACATGACTTGAACACGCGACCCTCTGATTACAAATCAGATGCTCTACCAACTGAGCTAAGCCGGCCTATTATAGATTTGATGCGGGTTAAGGGACTTGAACCCCCACGCCGTTAAGCGCCAGATCCTAAATCTGGTGCGTCTGCCAATTCCGCCAAACCCGCTATGACTCGTACTGGGCTCGAACCAGTGACCCATTGATTAAAAGTCAATTGCTCTACCAACTGAGCTAACGAGTCTACGGTCCCGACGGGAATCGAACCCGCGATCTTCGCCGTGACAGGGCGACGTGATAACCGCTACACTACGGGACCTATGGAAGTTAACGGGATCGAACCGCTGACCCTCTGCTTGTAAGGCAGATGCTCTCCCAGCTGAGCTAAACTTCCTAACGCTAAGCGACTCCCTTATCTCACAGGGGGCAACCCCCAACTACTTCAGGCGTACTAGGGCTTAACTACTGTGTTCGGCATGGGAACAGGTGTATCTCCTAGGCTATCGTCACTTAACTGATTG
>NZ_JBRUGW010000056.1:0-4883 GCF_053206505.1 Streptococcus fryi
CTGACACGTTTCTTTTTTGGAATGACCAGTCTCTACATAAGCAATAACTCGTTTTCTAAAATCTATTCCGTAACTTTTCATAAGTATAGTATAACAAATACTATACAGAAACTAAAGGACTATAAAATGAACTTCCTGAAAATCATAAATTATCGAACAAAAGTATAATTAAAATAAAAAATGTACGTTATTTTGCATTTATGACTAAGTTTTGTTATAATTGGATTACACTTTATTTGAGGAGATAGTCATGGCAATAATTATTGATGGTAAGGCTTTAGCAACAAAAAGACAGGCGGAATTAGCTGATAAAGTCAGTCAGTTAAAAAAAGAGCATGGCATTGTTCCAGGCTTAGTTGTCATTTTAGTGGGGGATGATCCTGCGAGTCATGTCTATGTGAGAAATAAGGAACGTTCGGCGATTGCTGCAGGATTTAATAGCCAAGTCTTACGATTACCGGAGCAAACCAGTGAAGAACAGTTATTAGAATTGATTGAGACTTATAATCAGCATTCTGATTTCCATGGTATTTTGGTCCAATTGCCCTTGCCTAATCATATTGATGAGGAAAAGGTTTTACTTGCCATTTCACCAGAAAAAGATGTTGATGGTTTTCACCCCTATAATATGGGGCGTCTTTGGACGGATAATCCACTTATGTTACCATGTACTCCCAAAGGTGTTATGACGATGCTTGAATACTATAATATCCCACTTGAAGGAAAAAAAGCAGTTGTTGTTGGCTGTAGTAATATTGTCGGCAAACCGATGGCACAACTACTATTATCAGAAGGTTGTACAGTTACTATAGCACATTCAAAAACACAACGTCTGTCTTATGAAACAAAACAGGCTGATATTTTGGTGGTTGCTATTGGAGATGGTCATTTTATTACCAAAGAGTATATAAAAGAGGGTGCAGTGGTGATTGATGTCGGTATCAATTATAATACAGATGGCAAAATCATAGGAGATGTTAAATTTGATGAAGCTGTAGAGGTTGCTAGCCATATCACACCAGTTCCGGGTGGTGTTGGACCGATGACCATCACAACGCTTATGGAGCAGACTTATCATGCTGCAGTTCTAAGTTTAGATAGCTGAACATAGTTAAACTAGATATGAGCGGAGGGTAACCATTATAATCTGTTAGGGTGACAATTTGTCACCTTATTTAGTTGTCCTTCTGTGTTATTCTAGTCTTATCCTCTGAACTAATTCATTAGAATTTAGGCTGACATTGTAGGAGTAGTTCTTGTGATAAAGTGACAGTAGATAGCCTTATGATAACTCTTTTATACTTAACTATACTATGTTACAATAGATGTATCAAAAGGTTTAGCATAGGGAAGTTTTCAGAACTTTTGCTGTTGCACAAAGGAGAAATCATGTCTGAAGTATTGTATTTTGGTTATGGGCAAGCCCCTGCGACATTACAGTTGAAACGTCTTAATCGTCATGGGATTATCGCAGGAGCCACTGGTACGGGTAAAACAGTCACGTTAAAGGTTTTAGCAGAGCAGCTGAGTCAAGCAGGAATCCCTGTCTTTCTTTCCGATATTAAGGGCGATTTGGTTAGCCTAGCTCAAGAAAATACGAAAGATATTTCAGCAGAACGTCTGGAGGCTACTCATTATGATAGTTATGAGCCAAAGGCTTTTCCTGTTGAATTATGGGATGTTATGGGAGAGCAGGGAACACCTGTTCGGATGACTATCTCAGAGATGGGACCTGTGCTATTAACGCGCTTATTAGGTCTGAATGAAACGCAAGAGAGTATTTTAAACATTGTATTTAGTGTCGCTGATGAACAAGGTTTACTTCTGATTGACTTGATGGATTTACGGGCGATGCTTAATTATGTCGCAGAGCATGCAGAAGATTTAAGCCATTATTACGGTAATATTCCAGCTCGTTCGGTAGGTGCTATTCTACGTAGTTTGGTTGTCCTTGAGCAACAAGGAGGTAAGGTATTCTTTGGTGAACCAAGTTTAGACATTGCTGACGTGATGCGAATAGATGGAGACGGTAAAGGTGTTATCAATGTCCTTAATGCCACTAGCCTCTTTAATCAGCCAACTCTGTATTCAACAGTGCTTTTGAGCTTACTGGCTGAACTATATGAAACATTACCAGAAGTTGGCGATTTAGATAAGCCTAAATTGGTTTTCTTCTTTGATGAAGCACATGTTTTGTTTAAGGATACACCTAAGGTTTTACTTGAGAAAATTGAATTGATTGTGCGTTTGATTCGTTCAAAAGGTGTCGGTGTTTTCTTTGTGACTCAAAATCCGACGGATATTCCTGATACTGTGGCAAGCCAACTTGGCAATCGTATTCAACATGGTCTTCGTGCCTTTACACCGAAAGAGTTAAAAACAGTTGCCACTGTAGCAGAAACCTTCCGACAAGAAGATGGTCAAGATTTGGCTAGGGTTATCCAAGAATTACAGGTTGGTGAAGCTGTTATCTCTACTTTACAGGCTGATGGGACGCCATCATTGGCTGATAGGGTGATGATTTACCCTCCTCAGAGTCAGCTAGGTACCATTGATCCAAGTCTTGTTTTAACGCTAATCAATAAGTCGCCATTGATGGATAAGTATGCAGATGCTATAGATCGTGACAGTGCGCATGAGCAAATTTTAGCATTGACGCAAGAAAAAGAAGCCATGCTGATTAAAAAAGCAGAAGAGACAGCATTGGAGAAAGAAGCTGAACGCTTAGCCAAAGAAAAGGCTAAACAGGAAGAAAAAGCAGCTAAAGAGGCATTGAAAGCACAGGAGAAGGCAATTAAAGACGCTCAAAAGGCTAATCGCCAATCAGGTGCAAGACGCAGTGATTCTGTGATGGATCGTTTTACTAAGAACTTGATGAGTCAAGTCGGTCGAGAGGTAGGACGAGTTATTACGCGTGGGATTACAGGTATTTTAAAAGGGAAATGAAAATAGGATGTGGTGAAATCACTGACTTCTAGGAGTATGATTTCACCTTCCTTTTATTGTGATTTTAGTTAACGTTTTGAGGGTTTGTCTAAAAATCATATAAATAACAAAGACTAAGTGATGAGGATAACTTTTAATTATTGTTGATATAAAAAAGAGCTAGTTGCTTTTTTTGTGAATTATTATGATAATAAGGATGTAAAAGGAAAACCTTTTCACTTAATTGCTATAAGGCAATCTAAATAATGATTTGAACGCTTACACAATAATACGTTTGATAGTAACTATATCAGTTTCGATTATGTTGAAAGGAATCAGTTTCAAAATGAAAGATAAGAATACAAAAAAAAGTTTCATGGATCGTTACATAGAAGGATTTATGAAATGGATGCCTGAATCATTATTTATATGTTTTATATTGACCTTCTTAGTTATCGGTATGGCTGTTTTAATGACAGACAGCCCATTAATCGGTACGCAAGAAACAGGTGGTATTATTTATGGTTGGGTCAATGGCTTTTGGGGTCTTCTCTCCTTTGCTATGCAAATGACAATCCTATTGGCAACTGGTAATGCCGTAGCTAGTTCACCACCGGCACAAAAAATGTTCAAATTCCTCGCTAAATTACCAAAAACAAGAACCCAAATTTTTATCTTCTCTATTATCGTAGGTTCTTTATTTGGCTACTTACATTGGGGACTAGGAATGATGGTTGCCATTGTATTTGGTAAAGAATTGTTGGTGCAGGCACGTAAAAAAGGCATTAAAATTCATACACCACTATTTGTGGCTACTCTGTTCTTTACGTTTTTACCTGCGACATCTGGTTTATCAGGAGCAGCGGTGCTCTACTCAGCTACACCAAACTACTTACGTAACAGTGTTGCTGAGATGTATAAAGATATCGTTCCAGAAAGCGTTCCTCTAACAGACTCTGTTTTGAATGTGCAATTTATCAGTATTCTCGTTTTGTGTATGTTGGTACCATTGTGTTTTGCCTTCTTTGCTCATCCTAAAGATGATGCTAAAATTGTTGAACTAGACGAAGAAATCTATCAACAAAGTTTATCAGGAGCATCACATGTTTCTATTGCAAGAAATACACCTGCTGAGAAGATGAATGCGTCACGTACAGTTATGTATCTGATTGGTGGTATGATATTTGGCTACAGTGTTTATCAATTTTCAGTTGTTGGTCTGTCAGGTTTGGATTTGAACAGTTTTAACTTCTTATTCTTAGGTTTAGGTTTAATCTTGTGTGGTCAACAAGGGCCAGAATACTATGCTTCGCTATTTAAAGCAGGTGTTATGTCATCTTGGGGTCTAATCCTACAATTCCCTTTCTATGCAGGTATTTTTGGTATTATTCAAAACACAGGACTAGGGTTAGAAATTTCTCACTTCTTTGTTAGCATTTCAAACAAAACAACTTGGCCTGTATTAGCCTTTGCTTATTCAGCATTACTAAATATAGCAGTACCATCAGGTGGTTCAAAATTTGTCATTGAAGCCCCATATATTGTTCCAGCAACACTTGAAGTTGGTAATAGCTTAGGCAAGATTTTGCAAGCTTATCAGTTAGGAGATGCTGTCACTAACTTAATCGTTCCTTTCTGGGCCTTGTCTTACTTATCTAATTTCAAGTTGAAATTTAATCAAATTGTAGCTTATACAATTCCATCAGTTCTAATTGTTTCAGTTATCGTCGTTCTTTATCTACTACTAGTGTAGTTTTGAAAAGGTAACTAAGACCTAGCTATCAAAAAATCCCCTGACATGCTACTTGATATAGCTGTTTAGAGGTTTTTTTAATGGCTCTTTGTCAACTGTAGTGGGTAGATGAAAAGCTAACATCTGGAGAGAATCAGATTGGTTCTCTCCTTTTTGATGTTCAAGGCAATCAAAATCCTTCTTTTAAAGTTGTCAAAGTTTCGGA
>NZ_JBRUGW010000057.1:0-3993 GCF_053206505.1 Streptococcus fryi
ATGTATTAAGAATTCTAGTATCTCGTTCATAACAAAATCCTCCGCTATCTCTAGTATAGCAGAGGATTCACTCTTAGTTTATGAAACTGTTATTTGAAAACGATGTTTTCTTCATGCGTTTGTCGTGGGGCATTATTACCTAAAAGTTCCACAAGGCTCTTATACTCTTGAGCAGTTTTTCTGACTGTCTCGCTCACAACTTCTTTAGTTTTATGCACAATATGACCAGCGAACCTCTCACGGCTATAGTCACGATTGAGGAAATCATGACTAGCAACCAAATTCCTTAACTTACCTTGGTTTTTCCTAACTTGTAGTTTTTCCCACATCTCAAGTTCACTGTCTCCCATTGTTTTTGCATAATGTAGCCTCTCCTTGTGATGTCTAACTGTACGCTCTAAGGCTCTCTGTTTAGCCTCAATACGTGCATTTTCTTCCGCTTGCTCTGGGGTGAGGTCTTTTAAATGCTCTGGCAAGTCTGGCAACTCATTCACTCCTACGATAAAAGGTGTAAGGTAATGACCACAATGAACTCCTAAGCAACCTCCAGCTGTTCCGTAGCCATAATCTAGCAAGCTATGGATAGTAACCCCATTTACAACCCTACCTTGGCCTTTTGTGACTATTTTACCTTGCAATGGTGCGCAAGCAGCTCTAGCGCTTGATTTGATTGAATAGTAAAAGGTATCTATCCCTAATTCTTCCGCTGGTCTAGTGCGCATATCATTATAAACCCTATACGTAGTTGTCTTAATGATTGCCCTAGCGTAGCTATCCGCTCTCCACTCCCTACCAGCACTATCAGTAAAGCCTGTAAAGCCCTTTTTTTGCCATGACATGATGGTGTCATTTAAGGCTCTATCGCTTGTTTTAGTACCAGATACCACTTGCGCCACTGTCTGCTCAACCACTGACTTAAAAACAGCCTGTACGCTTTTTGGTAGGGTGGTATTTATAAGGTTAAGGTCACTTATAGCCTGTTGGGTGTAAGCCTCCAAAGCACTCGTCACTCCGTTAGTAACAACGCCACTAGGGTTTTGTTTCAAGTCCTCCTCTAGTTGTTGTTTCGTATCTTGATAGACCTTCAAGCCCTCATTCTCGATAACCTTACGCAACAAACTTTCAGCAATCCCTGTACGCTCAATAATGATTTTCAAGTTTTCTTCATTGAGCATATACATATCATTCAGCTTTTCTAGTTGCCAAATATACGGATTTCTTTGTAAATCAGCATTACCCCTTTCTTTCAGCCGTTTGATCATGCTATCGAACAGCTCTTGCTGCATTTTAGCGTATATATCGCTTACGCCTTGCATGTGCAATGATAGTTGTTGCTCATTTATGGTTGGGCGTTTTTTTGTTTTGGTCATGATTAAGCCTCATCTTTATCATCTACTGTATTCTTACTGTTTCCTACTGTATTTTGTTGACCCTTTTCATACAAAGCAAGCTCTGCATCACTTTCAAGTGGTAATTCGCCATTGATTTCAGCGAGTTCTTTTTCTGCCTCCTCCTCTGTTATGTTGAGCGTCTTGGAAATCCCTCGTTTTTGTGTCGCAAAACCAGCTGCTACCATTTTCATCCAGTAATCAAGCTCTGCATGCCTATCAGTAAAGACACCATCATCAAGATTGACCGATATATCATTTAATTCTGGGATAGTACCCTTATAGATACCAACAGCCTTACCAAGTTCACACATGGACACGCAAAGCTCTTTGATAGATTGTTCCGCAAGGGCAACAATGCTATTGCGCATTTGGTAAGTATCACTGTTTTCACTGACAATCTCGGTCGCTGTCTTAACTCCTTGACCATCAAAAGTAAACATGCCGCTAGATACCCCTATCTGCATCTCAAAGAGCTTTAGCCCCTCTGAAATAGCTGAAATATAGTCAGATGAGCGGATAGGCGTAGTGAGGTCAATAATTCCCCCACTATCCATATTGCCTGCTCCAACTTGCATATAAACATTTTGCTCAACATCAAATCGGCGCTTGAATGTGATTTCTCCACGGCTATCTTGCACCTTTAATTGTGTCATTTGCTCTGGCACAATCACGCGCCTTTGCCCCATCTTAATCTCCCACATAAATTCATCGTAAGTGCGATTGATAAAGTCAATGGTGGTTTTAGCATTGTCAAAGATAGATAAACCTAACGGACTATTGATGTCCTTGTTGTTCATGCCCGGCGTTTTGAGATAAGTAAACAGTGGGCGTGATAAGCCTTGAATTGGTGTGACTGGTTGCAAGTCTGGGTATAATTCGCTTAAGTTTACACGCTCCCCAAGTGTACTATCTGATGTTGATTTATAAAGCTCATTAGTGATACGGTACAAGCTCTTATCTTTTGTACTTCCAACCTCACGACCATCTGGAGTAATCCATTCATGAAACTCAACAAGTGTATAATATACATTTTTTCTATTTTCGGTTTTTATGGTTTTAGTCAAGATAGCAGCACTTGATACATCCTGTGTGTTACTTTGTAATGGCAAAAACACTGGTGCTTGGATAAATGCTACACGGATTTTATCGCCATCAACATAAGGTCGCATAGCTAGACCACCCAAAGCTAGACAGCTCTCAAGATATCGCTCAAAGTTCTTATTAAATCTGTCATTAGATAGCATATCCTGTAAAAATTCATTCAGCTTTGTATCTTCTGCTGAAATCTCTGCTTGTTCATTGTAAACCAAACTAGCAATCTTCTTGGCGGCTGTACGTGCAATAGGCAAATGTTGCATCTTTCTACGCTTCCTATCGCCATCAGTATTGATGTACTCGATATCATCGAACTTTGATTGATAGTAGGATAGATTGTGCTTTATTCTGTCGAACTCTGCTTGAGTTACAGCCACTTTCGGATGATCTAAAACGCTATTTAGGTTTGATGTTTCCATGTTATACCTCCCACGATTGAAAAAGTCTTTAATTTTTTGAATTAGGCTCATGTTTGCCCTCCTTATGAATTACCAACACGTAAACCAAGTATTTTAGCATTGTCTAACACAAAATACTGCGCTACGTCACAGGTATGGTCATCGTCTTTAATGACATTTGGACTGTCAGATTGTATAGTCTTTTCATCCCATCTATACATCTTATGCTCCTCAATAAATATCTTGTTATTCTCGGTGTCGAGATAATAAAAGCGCCCCTCCGCAAGCAATGATTGGAAAGTATCAATCATTGTTACTTTCTTTAATTTAGCCACTGGATGCCATCTAATACCAAAATCAAGATACATCTGGTTTCTCAACGCTCCCTCTGCACTATCAATTGTATATTGCAATATAGGTACTTTATACTCCCCGATAATCTTTGTTGTGAAATAATAAATATCCTGTGATAACTGGCTAGGTGCTTTCTTTACCGCTTGACCTGCTGGACTGTAATACCAAGTATCAAGTAAGATTGCTTTGCCTTTAGCTGTGATGCCAAAAGCACAACACGCCGTAGCTGATTGTTGGTGTCCACCATCTAGCGCAAACGATATGCCAACAAGCCTGTCATCGCTCGGTAGCGCATCTAGTGGATGAAATGTACTCATGTTATAGATGTTATTACCAAGCCCCACTGGCTCACCTAAATAGACATACCTGTAATAATCGTAGTCATTCTCTTTTATACGCTCTATATCAGCTAACATCTGCTCATTTACAAAATCTAACTCATCATCAAGATAGGTGCTAGAATGGCACAAGTAATTATCCATAGTGTTCATTTTCTCATACCACTCATTTATCCAACTGTATGGATTGATAGGTGGGTTATAAGACCAAAATATCTGAACAAACGGGGCGAGTGGATGTTTCTGTCGCATAAAAGTAATGTTTGTTTGATCAAATTCTTCTGCACTCGAAAACTCTGCAGCCTCCTCATACCAAACAGCAATGATATTACCAATGTTATTTGATTTCAATTTTTGAAAGTCATCTAAACCATAAAAATAAAAAGTTGACCCCGTCTTAATATGGGTTATCTTAAA
>NZ_JBRUGW010000058.1:0-3604 GCF_053206505.1 Streptococcus fryi
GTTCCATATGAGTCTTTCTAATGATGGTTTGCTTGCTTTTCATTATAGGTCATATGGGACTTTTTGATACTCAAAAGGCCCTATAATCTCTATGGTGGAGTTACCCACTACAGAAATTATAGAGCCAAAAATAGAAGCTGGATTATAAAATCCAACTTCTATTTTTTATTTTCCGAAAAGTCCCTTAACTTTATCTAAGACTTTATCAACGCCACCAGCGCTGTCGAGTAAGCCTTTTGCTTTTTCAACATATTCACCGAGATTGTCTTTGTTGTCTTCGATAAATTTTTTAGCCTCATTAAGGTCACCTTTTGCGATTAGCTCTTTTGCTTTATCAAGTAATTCATTTGGATTCATCTTTTTACCTCCTAGGATGATATGTTTATTAAACCATAACTTGCTTCTGATTTCAAGTTTTAGCTATTTTTTTTGAGCATATGGCATATACTAAACCATATCAAAATGTTTTAAAAAATCACTTAAGTTCTGAGGTTTATTTTTTAAATTGTATTAGCTATATGATATAATGTAAGAGAAGAATACATGGAGGATGAGGGAATGACTTTAGCGACAATTTGCTACATTGATAATGGTAGTAGCTTACTATTGATGTATCGTAATAAAAAACCAAATGATGTTCACGAGGGCAAATGGATTAGTGTTGGTGGTAAACTGGAAAAAGGTGAAACCCCTGATGAGTGTGCGAGACGAGAAATTTTTGAGGAAACTGGCTTAGTTGTAAAAAAGATGGATTTTAAAGGCATTATTACCTTTCCTAATTTTACTCCTGATACAGATTGGCATACTTATGTTTTTAAGGTGACAGCGTTTGATGGCGAGTTGCTGAGCGATAGTGTCGAAGGTACTCTTGAATGGGTGCCCTACCATGAAGTGCTTAAAAAACCAACATGGGAAGGCGATTATGAAATCTTTAAGTGGATTTTGGAAGATGTTCCGTTCTTCTCAGCTAAATTTACTTATGTAGATAAAGTGTTGGTTGATAAATCGGTGACGTTTTATGAATGAGCATTGTGAGCGCAAAGAAGGAGTAGAGATGAAAGAAGATCAGAAAAAATCTGCCTTGACCTTATTTTATACCTGGTTTTTAAATAGTCAAGCTGTGATTGCCTTGCTAATCATGTTATTAGTCTTTTTAAATGTTTTTGTCTTTTCTAAAATTAGTTTCTTATTTACACCTGTCTTATCATTTTTGGGAATTGTCATGCTACCTTTGGGCATTTCAGGATTATTATATTATTTACTGAAACCCCTTGTTGATTTTTTTGAACGTAAGGGCATGAGCCGTGTTTGGGCAATTAGTGTTGTTTTTGCTCTTGTAGTTGCTATTTTGATTTGGGGTATAGCAGGTGTTGTTCCAACTATTCGTGAGCAATTAACGGCATTTATCAAAAATTTTCCGAATTATGTTACTGAGGTGGAAAAACAGGTTACTCGTTTATTAAGTGATGAGCGACTGGAGTCCATTCGTCCGCAGGTGTCAGAACTACTTGATAGGGCTAGTCAAAAAGCAATTACTTATGCTCAAACTTTTTCAAAATCGGCAGTTGATTGGGCAAGTCAGTTTGCTTCAGCTATCGCTAAAGTTACAGTAGCTATTATGATTGCACCATTCATCATCTTTTATCTGTTAAGAGATGGTAGTCAGATGAAAGGGAATATTGTCAAATATTTACCGACAAAGCTGCGTCAGCCAATCGGTCGTATTTTGACGGATGTCAATAAGCAATTCGCAGGCTATGTGCAAGGTCAAGTCACTGTTGCTGTTATTGTTGGATTGATGTTTTCTATCATGTTTTCGGCAATTGGTATTCCTTATGCAGTGACCTTTGGTATTTTAGCTGGAATATTGAATATGGTGCCTTATTTAGGTAGTTTTTTAGCTATGGTTCCTGTTGTTATTTTGGCAATGGTTGATGGACCCTTTATGCTAGTTAAGGTTTTATTGGTCTTTATGATTGAACAGACTATTGAAGGGCGTTTTGTAACTCCTTTGATTTTGGGTAATAAACTCAATATCCATCCAATTACTATACTGTTTATCTTACTAACATCTGGATCTTTGTTTGGTATCGGTGGTGTCTTAATTGCTATTCCAGTCTATGCCTCTTTGAAAGTGATTATTGGTGAACTCTTTAATTGGTATAAAGAAGTTAGCGGTTTGTATGATGAAGATACTGAGGAGGAAAGACATGATAACTCATAGTGAGCAGATGCTAAATGCCTTGGATAATCATGATTTAGATTTAGCTAATGCTTATTTTATAAAGGCATTAGAAACAGATGATGAGAGAACTTTGCTAGATTTGGGGTACTATCTGGAAAGTATCGGTTTTTTTCCACAAGCCAAGGAAATCTACCTAAAATTTAAGGATAACTATCCAGAACTGTATTTAAGTTTAGCTCAAATTGCCAACGAGGATGGTCAGATAGAGGAAGCATTTTTGTATTTGGATGCAATAGCTAAAGATAGCCCGCATTATGTCAATAGTTTGCTGATTATGGCTGACCTCTATGATTCCGAAGGTTTGAGTGAGGTGGCTAGGGAGAAACTGATTGAAGCAACGACTTTAACTGATGAGCCTCTTGTCACCTTTGGGTTGGCTGAAATAGAATTATCTTTGGAACATTATCAAGAAGCGATTAAGCTTTATGCCAGTTTGGATAATCGTCTTATATTGGAAGAAACAGGCATTTCGACTTATGAACGTATTGGTAAAGCATACGCTAGTCTAGGTCATTTTGAAACGGCAATTTCGTTTTTGGAAAAGGCAGTTGAGATTGAGTTTGATGAACAAACGGTTTTTGAATTGGCAACACTACTCTATGAACAGGAAGAGTATCAAAAAGCGAATTTGTACTACAAACAGATTGCTACGATTAGTCCTGATTTTGAAGGTTATCACTATGCTTATGCGATGTCATTGAAGGCTGAGTTTAAGTTGGAAGACGCATACAGGGTTGCTCAAGAAGGGCTGTCCTATAATGCCTTTGATTCGTCATTGTTGTTATTAGCCTCTCAATTGGCATATGAGACACATGATAGTCAGCAATCAGAGGCTTATTTAATTCAAGCCAAATCAATTGCAGAAGATAGTGAGGAAATTCTTCTACGCTTGTCCACGCTCTATTTGGAACAAGAGAGATTTGAAGATTTAGTGGATTTGGATGTAGAAGGCATTGATAATGTCATTACAAGATGGCATATTGCCAAAGCTTATCTGGAAATAGATGAAGCTGATAAGGCCTTGTCTATCTATGAAGATATTGAGGAGTTGTTAAAGGATAACCCTGAATTCTTAAAAGACTACATTTATCTATTGAGGGAATTTGGAATGAGACTAAAGGCAGTTTCATTATGTGAACGCTATCTGACCTTGGTTCCAGATGATCTGGAGTTGATTGGCCTACTTGATGAATTGCTGTCTCAATAGATTTGAGAGTAACGTAATGTTGCTCTTTAGGGCTCTTTGTCAACTGTAGTGGGTAGATGAAAAGCTAACATCTGGAGAGAATCAGATTGGTTCTCTCCTTTTTGATGTTCAAGGCAATCAAAATCCTTCTTTTAAAGTTGTCAAAGTTTCGG
>NZ_JBRUGW010000059.1:0-3554 GCF_053206505.1 Streptococcus fryi
GACGAAGTAGGAAACATGGACCGTGGGGACTGCTTAGTCAGAATTGCCAATACGCCTGCTTTTTATGCCAAGAAGTATGACCCCTTCAAGCACCCCAACTGGCAGTATCTGGCAGATGAGGAAGGTGTCGACTGGTGGTGGGAACCAGACCTTTCCTTGACAGGAGAATCACCGCTTGATTTACAAGGTCACCGAGTGCGAAACCTTAGTCAAGACCCTAGCTTTACCGCAACACTAAAACAGAAATGAGGAAAATCAATGATACAAAACTTACCAAAATTAACCTATGGTGTTGATGCCAGTGCCATGTTTGCCCAAGCTATGTCCCTGCTTCAAAAGGGACTGGTAGCGACAGGAGCCTTTCTTGTCGTGATTGGAGTTATTAACCTCGCAACTAACATCAAAGA
This sequence comes from Streptococcus fryi, assembly GCF_053206505.1. Lineage (NCBI taxonomy): Bacteria > Bacillati > Bacillota > Bacilli > Lactobacillales > Streptococcaceae > Streptococcus > Streptococcus fryi. The sequence continues at coordinate 408 of NZ_JBRUGW010000059.1, forward strand.
CGGCGGACCAGGTGTCCGAAATGCCATCTTAGAGATTGTTGGTGGGGTGATGGTCGGAGCCGCAGGGGCCTTTGTGACCCAAATTACCATTTAAGAAGGAGACAAGCAATGTGATGAACAAGAACTTCCCCCAGCTGGTCTTTCTAGTCTCAGAAAAAGTCTCCTCAGATAGTCTCTTTGAGGGCTTCTCGCTGGATTTAGAATCAACCGCTGATTTGGTCAAATCCTTAGCCGATTATAATCCAACCGTCTGGTCCTATATGACAGCTGTAACAGAACAAGTCATGCGTCCGATTGGTGTGGCCATCTTATCACTTGTCTTAATCCTAGAGTTTTCAAAATTGGCCAAGAAAATTGCCAGCTCTGGTGGAGCCATGACCATTGAAGCCATTGCACCTATGATTGTTAGCTTTATCATGGTGGGAGTGGTGATGGCTAATACCACAGTGATTGTGGAAGCCATATTGGGTTTAGCAGGTCATGCCCTTTCTCGAATTGCAGGAGTAGTTGCCCAAGGCGGTCAAACCTACGATACCCTATCAGGACTGAAAGGTTCAGGTACAGTCGGTAAGATGATTATTGCCTTTTTCGCCCTCTTGATTTGGCTGGTCAGAATGGCAAGTGCCGCCGTGGTCAATCTCATGGTGACCATTCGTTTTATACAGCTTTACCTCATGCTTCCTTTTGCCCCAATCACTCTCCCAACCTTCTTGAGTGATGAGTGGCGTAGCGTAGGGATTGGCTACCTGAAAAACATCATAGTTTATGGTATCCAGGGTATTCTCATTTTCTTGATTGTGTCCCTATTACCACTTTTTGAATCGGCCGGTAAGATTGCGGTCTCAAATGGGGCAGGAGCAGGTGAGGCTCTAGCTATCATGTTTGGGAGCTTTGTCCAAGCTATTCTGCTTATTATCGCTCTGGTTGGTTCACAACGAACAGCCAGAAGTATTTTAGGCATGTAGGACGAATTTTCGCCATCTGAACAGGATAACGGAGTAGAGGTTCTGCTCCGTTTTTGTAACGAATATCTTTGTTATGGAGGAATATTGAATGAACACCCGTGTCTTTAAGGACATTTCAAAATACCAGCACCGAGCTTGGTTAGGTTTTACCACAAGGCAGGTCATTTTTGTCTTGCCATCTTTAGCTATAACCATTCTAGTCCTAGGACTCAATCTCTTTTTTTGGCAGTTTGGGGACTGGTTTGTCTATGGCTTTACGGGGAGCTTCACCCTTCCCTTGCTTCTATTTGGGGTCTATCGCCCCAATCACCTAGCCTTTGAACATTACCTGCATTACCGTTTAAGGTTTGCCCTTACTATCCCTGTACGTACCCTAACTGGAAAGGAAAATACCCATGCGAAACCTACTAAAACCATCAACGAAATCCAAGCTATCTGCGACTGATAAAAAACGCCAAAAGGCTTTGCGTCAAGAACTCCAACCAACAACCGTCAATACCATTGCTTACCAAGGCTTGTTTGAGAATGGCCTCATGCAAGTCACACCTGACTATTATTCCCAAAGCTATCTTTTAGGTGATGTCAATTACCAGACCGTTGGTTTAGATGAGCGTGCCCTCATTGTGGACAAGTATTCGGACATGATTAATGCCCTAGATGACCGCACGCATTTTCAGCTAACTCTCTTTAATCAAAGGGTCAACCTAGATAAGTTCCGTTCAAGTGTTCTTTATCCCTTACATGGTGATGGCTACAACCATTTCCGTGAAGAATTGAACCAAATGATGAACAAGAACTTGGAGAATGGAGAGAATAATTTTAATACCCTAAAATTGATCACATTTGGCAAATCAGATAGTTCCGTTAAACAGGCCCATCGCTCCTTATCCCAAGTTGGGGAATATGTTAAAAATGGTTTAGCTGAGATTGATTGCACCTTCAATCGCTTAGAGGGAGAGAAGAGGGTTAATCTACTTGCGGATATGCTTCGAGGAGACAACCATCTGCCATTTAGCTATAAGGACTTAGCTCTGTCAGGTCTAACGACGAAACACTTTATTGCCCCACAAAGTATGTCCTTCAAGCACAAGGATTACCTAACGATTGATGAGCGTTACTTGCAGGTGGTCTATGTCAGAGATTATGGAACGGAACTGGGGGATGGTTTTATCCGTGATCTCATGCAGGCGGACAGGGAAATTATCATCAGTTTTCATGTCAAAGGGTCGCAAAAATCAGAAGCCATGACCAAGGTTAGAACTAAGAAGACCTTGATGGAATCCCAGAAAATCGGTGAGCAACAAAAGATGGCTCGTTCAGGTATCTACTTGGAAAAAGCTAGTCATGTCCTAGAAACGACCATTGATGAAGCGGACGACCTTCTAAATACCATGACCAAGACAGGGGATAAACTCTTTGAGACGGTTTTTCTGATTGGACTTTTAGAAGATAGCCAAGAAGCCCTCAAAGAAGCTCTGAATGATATGCGACAGGTCGCTGGCTCTCACGACTTGATTATTGAACCCTTGCCCTATATGCAGGAAGCAGCCTTTAATAGTCTTCTACCTCTTGGGAAGAACTTCTTAAAGGGCATTTCTCGAAGTCTCTTGACCTCCAATATCGCCGTACAATCTCCTTGGACCTCGGTGGATTTGCAAGACAAGGGTGGAAAATATTATGGCATTAACCAGATTTCAAACAACATCATCACCATTGACCGCAAGGCTCTCAACACCCCGTCTGGTCTTATCTTAGGAACATCGGGGTCAGGTAAGGGGATGGGAACCAAGCATGAAATCACAACTACCAGGCTCAAAGAGGTGGATGATAAAACAGAGATTATCGTGGTTGACCCAGAAAATGAGGTGCGACAAGAAGTCGTGTTGTAAATTGCTAGTTTAGCTACTCTATCCATTTGGAGTAATCCTACCACAGCCTGCTTGACTGGTAACGGTCATGTTGGGAAGCCTGTGGGACAATATGGAAAGTCTGATAGCCTAAATCAGATGGACTGTTAGGATAAGAATACTATGGTGAACAGACGTGAATCATCGCAAGAGTCGTTACAGGGACTAAGTGAAATAAGGCTGACACACTTACACCAAAAGGTACGGAGGAGGTCATTGGGGCTTTCGTAACCTGATGACAAATGGACATATTCTTCCCGGCTCAAAGATGGCAC
>NZ_JBRUGW010000060.1:0-3394 GCF_053206505.1 Streptococcus fryi
AAGCCAACATTCCACGACCACTAGCTATAGTCAATAACCATCCCATAGAGTCAAAACCATTTAAAACATGCTCAAAGCGCTCCTTATCATAACTACCAAAACTATCCAAAAAGGTGCCATCCATGTCCGTTGCTATCACTTTAATCATACAATCTAACCTTTATCCTCTCAGGGGGGTGCAAACCGCTCAAAGGGGGTGCAAAAATAGTCCCGTAGTTTCTCATCCCATTATAACACAGAAAACAAAAAAAGGCGTGCCAAACTGACACGCCCTTATCATTTATAAATCAATCTGTACGCCATTTTTGAAGGTTAGGCTGATTTTCTTATTTTCCTTTATATCCAATCGCTCGACACTAGTCTGCCAGAGTTCTTGGTTGAAGGCTGTGATGAGGTCATCCTGCTCTTTGAGTTGTTGGATAAAACGATCAAGCCTTATGCTTTTACTTTTCTGATCTCTCAAGGTTGAATTGGTCTCATGTAGCTCTTTCTGTTTTTCTTGGTAGGCTATTAACAGATTATCGTATTGCGTTTGATAAAGCTCTTGATTCTGAGCCTTCCTTGCATTCCTATCAACTAAATCCATTATGTCTTGTCGGATAGTTTCAAGTTGTTGCTCCAAATCATCAATCCTGTCTTCAAGTGGCGAGGTATTTTTTGCCATGTCAATTAAACGTTCCGTATTGGCAATAATCTCATCTCGATTACTGAGAAGCTGATTGATGGCTGAAAGAAACCATGCTTTAATCTCTTCTTCCGTCACATGAGGTGTCTGACATTTGTGCTCACCCTTATACTTGGCATTGCACTGGTAGATGGTTCGTTTGTACTTACTGGTCGAATGCCACACCTTACTTCCAAAAGCTGACCCACAATCACCGCAGAACAGCCTTCCTGTGAAGATATTACTGGTTTGCCGTTTCTTTTCCAACTTATCCAATTCAACCTGAACCAAATCAAAGACCGCTCGGTCAATAATGGCATCATGGTTATTCTCCACGTAGTACTGAGGAAGTTCCCCTTCATTGGGTTTGGTGCTTTTCATCAAAAAATCTGTTGTAAAACTTTTCTGAAGAAGGGCATCTCCCTTATATTTTTCATTCCTAAGCATACGCTTAACTGTGCCATAACTCCACTTACTTTTTCCTTGTGGGGTAGGAATACCTTTCAAAGTTAACTCTCTTGCGATTTTGTTGGGGTTGTTTCCCAATAAAACCTGATGAAAAATGTACCTAACAACCTTGGCTTCGTCGTGGTCAATCTCAAACCCACCCGTGTCACTTTTCTTGAAACCTAGAACTTGGCTGTAGGAAAAAGTCACTTGTCCTTCAGCCAACTGACGTCTTCTCCCCCAAGTTACGTTCTCCGAAATGGAACGGCTCTCTTCTTGAGCGAGACTCGACATAATCGTGATAAGGAGTTCTCCTTTAGAATCAAAGGTCCAAATATTCTCCTTTTCAAAATAGATTTCCACATCTGCTTCCTTGAGTTTTCGTACCGTTGAAAGAGAATCAACCGTATTTCTCGCAAACCGACTGACTGACTTGGTCAGGATAAGGTCTATCTTACCGTCAAGGGCATCTTCAACCATTTCTTGAAAGCCAAGTCGCTTTTTCGTGTTTGTTCCACTAAGCCCTTCATCGGAATACATCTTGACAAATACCCAATCTGAACGACTGTTGATGTAGTCTGTGTAATATTTCATCTGTGCTTCATAGGAAGTTGTTTGGTCTTCATGGTCAGTTGATACCCTAGCATAGCCTGCCACTCGTCGTTTGGTAAAACTCGGCAGGTCAAGCCTATGGCTTACTTGTTTGGCTGGTTCAATCGTGATGACTTTTTTCATATCTATCCTTTCTGAATGATGACGTGTTTTTCTTCGCCATTGCTACAGGTGGCTTTGGCTTCATTGGTCACGCTATTAAAAGCAATATGGTGAATATCTTCTGTCTTTAAGGTCTCACCAAAAGCTTGAAAGAGTTGTTTTTCTGTAATGGTACGTCCTAAACAAGCCTCAACACCCTTGGCATCTCTTGTCCTGCAGTAATACCTCACTCGCTTTTCTTGATTGGATTTAGCTTCCAAAGTCAAAAGCATGTCTAAACCGCAGTGCTCACAATACACTTTGCCTTGTAACTTTGCTAGGGCATCATGCTTTGAGACTCTCCTCCTAGCACGTCGCTTTTTCTCTTGATTGACCTGTTGGAAATACTCTGGTGCCACAATGGCTTCATGGGCATGCTCAACGATATACTTTGTCATCTGCCCTTTATTCGGAACAGAACGACTACCAAACTTGTCTCGAAAGGTTTTCTGTAAAATCAGTCGTCCGCAGTAGGCTTCTTGGTCAAACATGTTGTAGATGACTCGCTTAGTGAAACGATTACCCTTTCTTGTTCTCTCACCCTTATCATCAAGGCGTTTAGCTATCTTGGGAGCTGAAAGACCTGCCATATACCAGTCAAAGACCTGTCTAACAATAGATGCTTCATGGGGTTCAATCACATACTCTTTCCCATTCCACCGATAGCCAAAGATATCTTGGGGAATATAAGGTTTCCCTTCTTCAAAGCGTTTCTTCACTCGCCATCTGATGTTTTGACTGATAGACTGTGATTCTTCTTGAGCCATTGAAGCCAGTAAGGTTAAAAGCAACTCCCCTTCAGCGGTTAGGGTGTCAAGGTTCTCCTTTTCAAAGCGAACACTGATACCAAGTCTCTTTAACTCACGAACGGTTTCCAAAAGCTCCACCGTATTTCGACCAAAACGTGATATAGATTTGGTTAAAATAAGGTCAATCTTTCCCTTACGACAATCTTCAAGTAAGTGTTGAAAGTCTTGTCTACGGGATTGAGTTCGTCCACTAATGGCTGAGTCGCTGTAAACGCCCACATACTCCCATTCTGGATTTGCCTGTATCAATTGGCTGTAGTGACTCGCTTGATTGGATAAGGACTGAAGTAAACTCGTATGCGAAACCCTAGTGTATGCGGCCACTCTTAACGTCTTGATGGCACCTACCTTTTGGGCTTGTATCGTTTTAACTTGTTTCATTGATACATCTCCTTTTTTAAGATACAAAGGGCGTAAAAAGCAAAGTAAAAATAGGAGCTGGACGAGCGGTGCTTGCACCAGAGAACAGCTATCTTTTTTACACAGCTTTTAGCCTATGTTCAATTTCGCTACTATATATCACTCTAAAGCCCTTATTTATCAAGTCTTTAGCCCACTAATTGACTCATAAATGGCTCATATGTTTCAAGCATCTTAGCCTTAAACTCTTGGAAAATGGTTTCAGTAATCAGTCCTTCTGATAGGAGTTGGTTAGCCTGAATCATACTTAATTGGTAGGCTATTTCATCCTCTAAATAGTCTTTTCTCATCTCTTTTCTCC
>NZ_JBRUGW010000061.1:0-3000 GCF_053206505.1 Streptococcus fryi
CATAGAACGCTCTCCTACCATGACACATTGTGTCATCCACAGCTTCGGTAATGTGTTTTAGCCCCGGTACATTTTCGGCGCAGGGTCACTCGACTAGTGAGCTATTACGCACTCTTTGAATGAATAGCTGCTTCTAAGCTAACATCCTAGTTGTCTGTGCAACCCCACATCCTTTTCCACTTAACACATATTTTGGGACCTTAGCTGGTGGTCTGGGCTGTTTCCCTTTCGACTACGGATCTTAGCACTCGCAGTCTGACTGCCGATTATATCTACTTGGCATTCGGAGTTTATCTGAGATTGGTAATCCGAGATGGACCCCTCACCCAAACAGTGCTCTACCTCCAAGAGACTTAACATCGACGCTAGCCCTAAAGCTATTTCGGAGAGAACCAGCTATCTCCAAGTTCGTTTGGAATTTCTCCGCTACCCACAAGTCATCCAAGCACTTTTCAACGTGCCCTGGTTCGGTCCTCCAGTGCGTCTTACCGCACCTTCAACCTGCTCATGGGTAGGTCACATGGTTTCGGGTCTACGACATGTTACTATAGCGCCCTATTCAGACTCGGTTTCCCTACGGCTCCGTCTCTTCAACTTAACCTCGCAACATATCGTAACTCGCCGGTTCATTCTACAAAAGGCACGCTCTCACCCATTAACGGGCTCGAACTTGTTGTAGGCACACGGTTTCAGGTTCTATTTCACTCCCCTCCCGGGGTGCTTTTCACCTTTCCCTCACGGTACTGGTTCACTATCGGTCACTAGGGAGTATTTAGGGTTGGGAGATGGTCCTCCCAGATTCCGACGAGATTTCACGTGTCTCGCCGTACTCAGGATACTGCTAGGTATAAAGACTATTTCGAATACGAGGCTATTACTCTCTTTGGCGACTCTTCCCAAAGTCTTCTTCTATAATCTTTAAGTCCACATTGCAGTCCTACAACCCCGAAGAGTAAACTCTTCGGTTTGCCCTCCTGCCGTTTCGCTCGCCGCTACTAAGGCAATCGCTTTTGCTTTCTCTTCCTGCAGCTACTTAGATGTTTCAGTTCACTGCGTCTTCCCTCCTCTACCCTTAACAGGTAGGGATACTAACCATGAGTTAGTGGGTTCCCCCATTCGGACATCTCTGGATCAGCGCTTACTTACAGCTCCCCAAAGCATTTCGTCGTTTGTCACGTCCTTCATCGGCTCCTAGTGCCAAGGCATCCACCGTGCGCCCTTATTAACTTAACCTTATAACCTAGTTTCTTCTAAACTAGAAAACTCATTAATAATCACAGCGTTTTCGGTTTATTTTCTTGTTACTTTTTCATATATTTCTATATGGAATTTGATATAGATATTCAATTGTCAATGGTCATCCTATCTAACTTAGCGTTAGATAATGGAGCCTAGCGGGATCGAACCGCTGACCTCCTGCGTGCAAAGCAGGCGCTCTCCCAGCTGAGCTAAGGCCCCGTACATCTTGTACTTCTATCTTCTGACCCCTCAAAACTAAACAAGACTAACAAAGCTTCCATTTCCTTAGAAAGGAGGTGATCCAGCCGCACCTTCCGATACGGCTACCTTGTTACGACTTCACCCCAATCATCTATCCCACCTTAGGCGGCTGGCTCCAAACGGTTACCTCACCGACTTCGGGTGTTACAAACTCTCGTGGTGTGACGGGCGGTGTGTACAAGGCCCGGGAACGTATTCACCGCGGCGTGCTGATCCGCGATTACTAGCGATTCCGACTTCATGTAGGCGAGTTGCAGCCTACAATCCGAACTGAGATTGGCTTTAAGAGATTAGCTTGCCGTCACCGGCTTGCGACTCGTTGTACCAACCATTGTAGCACGTGTGTAGCCCAGGTCATAAGGGGCATGATGATTTGACGTCATCCCCACCTTCCTCCGGTTTATTACCGGCAGTCTCGCTAGAGTGCCCAACTTAATGATGGCAACTAACAATAGGGGTTGCGCTCGTTGCGGGACTTAACCCAACATCTCACGACACGAGCTGACGACAACCATGCACCACCTGTCACCTCTGCTCCGAAGAGAAAGCCTATCTCTAGGCCGGTCAGAGGGATGTCAAGACCTGGTAAGGTTCTTCGCGTTGCTTCGAATTAAACCACATGCTCCACCGCTTGTGCGGGCCCCCGTCAATTCCTTTGAGTTTCAACCTTGCGGTCGTACTCCCCAGGCGGAGTGCTTAATGCGTTAGCTACGGCACTAAACCCCGGAAAGGGTCTAACACCTAGCACTCATCGTTTACGGCGTGGACTACCAGGGTATCTAATCCTGTTCGCTACCCACGCTTTCGAGCCTCAGCGTCAGTTACAGACCAGAGAGCCGCTTTCGCCACCGGTGTTCCTCCATATATCTACGCATTTCACCGCTACACATGGAATTCCACTCTCCCCTTCTGCACTCAAGTTTAACAGTTTCCAAAGCATACTATGGTTAAGCCACAGCCTTTTACTTCAGACTTATCAAACCGCCTGCGCTCGCTTTACGCCCAATAAATCCGGACAACGCTCGGGACCTACGTATTACCGCGGCTGCTGGCACGTAGTTAGCCGTCCCTTTCTGGTCAGTTACCGTCACTATGTGAACTTTCCACTCTCACATACATTCTTGGCTGACAACAGAGCTTTACGATCCGAAAACCTTCTTCACTCACGCGGCGTTGCTCGGTCAGGGTTGCCCCCATTGCCGAAGATTCCCTACTGCTGCCTCCCGTAGGAGTCTGGGCCGTGTCTCAGTCCCAGTGTGGCCGATCACCCTCTCAGGTCGGCTATGTATCGTCGCCTTGGTAAGCCGTTACCTTACCAACTAGCTAATACAACGCAGGTCCATCTCACAGTGAAACTGTTGTTCCTTTTAAATACTTATCATGCAATAAGTATTCTTATGCGGTATTAGCTATCGTTTCCAATAGTTATCCCCCGCTATGAGGTAGGTTACCTACGCGTTACTCACCCGTTCGCAACTCTTCCAGAATAGCAAGCTATTC
>NZ_JBRUGW010000062.1:0-2994 GCF_053206505.1 Streptococcus fryi
TTGAATATGACAAGCAAAAAAACGTGGTTAACCTCTTGATTGACAGAGTGTTTGTAAAAAAAGGCCATATAAAAATAAAGTGGAAAATTTAATGGCCGAAAACACTAATTTAAAGTACACGTATTTCTAAAAGAGTAAACCCTTTAACCGTTTTATATTTAAGTGTTTTAAGCATTTTTGTCATAAACTAATCTCCATATTTTGATACATTGGCAAAAGCATTGCCGCATAAACCATGACTATCATCATCGCAACTAAGATAAAAATAATCGGTTGAATAAGTTGTGTGGTGCGTTGCAACTTGTAAAAGAACATCTCCCAAGTTTCATCAGCATAAATAGCCAATTCGCTTCCAAGTTTTGATTTGACTTGCCCATACTCAATCATCAAAGCCAACTCCTTCAAAAAGAAGGGATACGAGGACACTTTATCATGAAATTCCTGACCTGATAAAAGTGCTTTACCCATATCAACACCTATCTCTTGAAATAAACGCGAGGGTTGATCTTGCATGAGTTTGACAATTTGCATCATTTCCAAACCCTGGCCAATCAAATTTCCCCATTCTCTTGCATAAAAAGCTGTCAAATATAACCTGACTAACGGGCCAAACAATGGGTATCTTGAAACAGTACTCCAAAATGATAAAGAGGACACTTTTTTCCAAATGCTATAAATCAAAATCCCTATCAATACCAAAACAAATAATCCAGAGATAAATAGCGTCGGGAAATGACTAATCAAGGTTATCAATACTGACTCCTCTTCCATTTGAGGAATCAAGTACTGTCGCAATCCCAACATAATAATCATCAAAAAGACTAATAAGATTAAGGGATAAGTGACCACTTCGATGAGTTTTTTCTTCATCTGGAGCAAGTTAGCTAGATAGGCTTGTATCGTTAGCATACTCTTTTCAAGATGACCATGTTGATCTGCCAAGGATAACTGTGTCACAACATCTTTTGAAAAACCTAATCCTTCTAGAATATGGGCTAAGGACGCCCCAGACAACAATCCTGCTCTCATCTGTCTAGTGTAAGCAATATCTAGTAAGGAACTTCTTTCCAAAAAATCAACGATTTCTGACAAATGAAAACCACTAGACAAGAGGTTACTAAAGAGCTGAATAACTTTTTTCTGGCGTTTAAGTGGTAATCGTTTCACTGATTTTTTGCCACTCAGTGATATGTCCTTCGTCAAACAATTGACCAATCTGCTTATTCCACTCTTTTGATGAATGGTTTTCAAAATCTGATTCTGCAAAATCAACTAGTCCGCCTCCTCCAATTAATCTCTGATAAACAATACCTCTCAGACTATTTTCTAATTCTTCCTTGCTGACTCCCAACTCCATTAAACGTGCATAAACGCCTGGAATACTCTTGGCATGAATAGTTGAAAACACCGTTGTTCCTGTTAAACTAGCCCTCATAACTGCTCTAGCTGTCTGACTATCTCTAATTTCACCAATAATTAAAACATCTGGTCTATGACGAAGAGATAACTTAATCAGGTTATCGTAAGTCAACTCAATACTGTCATTCAACTGTAACTGTAGCATATTATCCTGCTTAATTTCCACAGGGTCTTCAATCGTAATAACCTGTTTGTTAGGAAACTTTTGCTTAACCAAATGATACATGAGAGTCGTCTTACCACTCCCAACTGGTCCGGAAAAAAGATATAAGCCTCTTTCTTTTATGAGCGATAACAGGTTTTCTGCACCTTGATTCCAAAATCTCAACTTGTGTTGATTATTGAAATCAAATAACAAACGAATCACTAAGCTTTCAAAACTGCGATAATCCCCTACAGTTGATAACCGTAAGGAAACCATCTCACTTTCTGTATATTGATAGTCACATGAGCCAACTTGCGTACGGCGTTTTTCTCCTACATTCATCCCTGCAACAAATTTGAAATGGCTAATAAGGCTTGACATTTCTTCATGAGAGTAATTCTTCATAAAACGTCGCTCATCCCCAATTCTCATGTAGACTTCATACTCATTCTGTTTAGGAATAATATAAATATCCTGAGCATTAGATATCACTGCATCCTGAATCAATGCTCTTCCAAGTTCTTGAATCATAAGTCCTCCTTAATTAGTTATTCGTAAAGCACTAAAAAAAGACTGACTCTCATCAATCTTTTTTGATATTAATTGTGACACAACTTGATAAACTCTGTGTATTAGCATTAGCCTGTTCATATTTTTCGCTACACTTTTCTATAGGAAGGACTTCATTATCTTTAAGCAACATCAAAGATGAATATTGCTGCAATGACTCTCCACACTCCTCACACCAACGTTGTTTTTTCCGATCCCAAAAAACAGCTAAGAAATCTTTTCTACTTTGGTAATAAGGATATTTCTCGCGTAATACCTGCCACTTGCTATCAAAGCAAGCCAACGCGTCTTGATAGGTCTCAAAGTCTTGTCTCTCAACAATATCTTCCTGCCAATCTTCTAGGAACCACCAGGGTTCAAAATCTCCATATAATTCAATAACCTGATACATCCATAGATACCTCACTTTTCAATTATTATAACCAAAATCAAGGTAAATAGGAATTATTCTGCTCATGCTTTTCAGGCAAAATCATAACCACCCGTCAAACGGGTGGTTTGAACAAGGGCTATAAGCCCACATCACCAGCCAGCGCCTAAAGACGCTGGCTTTCACTTTGTTCAAGCCTAATCGCTTTTGACTCGTCACTTGCCTCTTAAAGAGGCGTTAGTATTTCTTACCATCATCCCTAAAGGGATCTTCATACTCTTTCACACTCAATTTATCAAGTGCTATATCATGTTTTTCCTGTTCTTGTATATATTTCTTAATTGTGGCTTCATTAAGTCCAATCGTACTTACATAATATCCCTCTGCCCAAAAATGGCGATTGCCAAATTTGTATTTGAGATTCGCGTGTTTATCAAACATCATAAGAGCACTTTTACCTTTTAAATAACCCATGAAACTTGAAACACTT
>NZ_JBRUGW010000063.1:0-2617 GCF_053206505.1 Streptococcus fryi
CGTGCGTCCGTAAAGGCGGTATAGTAAATCTACTTTTTGGCAAAGTAGTAGGCGTGACCTTAATGCCTATCATCACCCAACTGACCTGTGAGGGAAACCAAATATCAGGGAACAAAGCACGTTGGGAAACTCATAAGTTGATGAGTTATCACATCACGACTGAATGAGGAGATGACAATGTAACAGTTGTTACTGAGATGATTATAAGGATAAAATCTAAACTGATTGAAGGATAGTCTAAACGGTCTGTGTCAGGACTGTGAGGTAAGATAACTAAAATCCTCATACTATGGAACTTCATTATCACTGTTCGAGGTAGTGAAGCAAAGGGATTCCATAGCGTATTCATAGTAAATGAAAACAGATGAACGTCCTATCCGATGAAATTATCAAGCTATGTTACTATACCAGCTAAACGGAGATTACCTAAGTCAAAATGCTTGTAAAAGCTATTAAACATCAGGTTTATGAATATTTGATAAGGTAACGGAGTTCCCGTAGTAGTTCGAGCGTGTTAATGGCACGTACATGGCGAAGGGGAACAGTTTATAACATTAACATTATGGAAAGGAAGGTGTGCGAGACACCATGAGAAATCCTCAAAATGTGTTAAACAATCTAACAAAACACAGTAAAGATAAAAACTATCAATTTGAGCGACTTTATCGCTTACTTTACAACAAAGAAATGTACTTAGTTGCCTATCAAACGATTTACGCTAACCCAGGACACATGATACCTGGAGTAGATGAGTTGACGATTGATGGTATGAGTATGGCTAGAATTGACCAATTGATTGATTCCCTGAAAGATGAATCTTATCAGCCACATCCATCAAGACGAACCTATATTCCTAAAAAGAATGGGAAGCTACGTCCACTAGGTATTCCATCATTTGATGATAAGCTCTTACAACAGGTTATAAAAATGATTTTGGAATCCATCTACGAGGGACAATTTGAATCCTCTTCCCATGGTTTTCGTCCGAATAAGAGCTGTCATTCAGCACTTACTCAAATTCAGAAAACCTATACAGGAGTAAAATGGTTCATTGAAGGAGACATCAAATCATTCTTTGATAATATCAACCATGATGTGATGATTCAGATTCTGCGAGAAAGAATTACAGATGAGCGATTCTTACGCCTGATTCGTAAGTTCCTCAATACAGGATATGTGGAAGACTGGAAATTCTATAAAACCTACTCAGGAACTCCACAAGGAGGAATAATCAGTCCAATTCTAGCCAATATCTATTTGGATAAGTTTGATAAATATATGACAGATTATGTGAAGAACTTCTGTGAAGGGAAATACCGTAAACGCACCCCAGAATATCGCCAAAATGAGATTGAATTGGGGAAAGCAAGAAGAACACTAGAGTGTGCTTCGACGGGAGACCAACGCCAAGAAGCCATTCAACGTATCCGTCAATTAGAAAAAGAAAGAGTATTGCTTCCTCATAGTGACCCTATGGATAGTAGCTTTAAGCGTCTAACCTATACCCGATACGCAGATGATTTTATCTGTGGTGTGATTGGAAGTAAAGAGGATGCTCGTCGCATTAAAGCAGACATTAAGGTCTATTTGGAAACAGTTCTCAAATTGGAACTCTCTGAAGAGAAAACCCTGATTACCAATGCAAGAGATAAAGCGAGGTTTCTGGGTTATCATCTGTACATTCGCCAATCCAATTTAGCCAAACGTGATTCGGTAGGACGATTGGTCAGAAATTATACAGGTAGATTGGTTTTAGAGGTTTCTATAGAAACGATTCGAGATAGATTACTGTCCTATGGGGCTATGAAAATGACTTATCATAGAGGTCACGAAGTTTGGAAACCAACAGCTCGTTATTTTATGAAAGACTGTGATGATTTAGAGATTTTAGAACGTTATAATGCGGAAATAAGAGGTTTTTATAACTATTATTGTATCGCTAATAATAGCTCTATCCTTCATCGCTTTAAGTACATCATGGAATATAGCATGTATAAGACTTATGCGACTAAATATCGTACGACTAAATCTAACATCATCCGCAAATATAAAAAGGATGGTCAATTTAGGATACAGTATATTGGACGTAAAGGAGATACAATGACCCGTTATTTCTATAACGGAGGTTTTAAACGTCAAAAGAAATCTTTCCTAGAAAATGATAATTTACCAAATACGGCAAAATATTTTAGCCGAACCAATTTAATTGATAGATTAAAAGTAAATCGTTGTGAGTATTGTCAAGCTACCAATAGTCTTCTCGAAATTCATCATGTGAAAAAACTCAAGGATTTAAAGGGAAAGACTTTTTGGGAACGTTTGATGATTTCTAGACAACGGAAAACAATAGCACTGTGTAAAGTTTGCCATAAGAAATTACATCATGGCAAGTTAGATTGAGTTTATAAATGGAGAGCCGTATACATTGAGAGGTGTACGTACGGTTCGGGGGCGAGTATTTGGAAACCTGCCGTAGTAATACGGTAAGGCGCTGGGTACTTAGCCTACAGCGAAATGGTCGGCTGATTCGTCAGGGAAACCAGCACCAAGAAGTAGACATTTATCACTATATTACTAAAGGGAGTTTTGACAACTACCTCTGGCAAACTCAGGAGAA
>NZ_JBRUGW010000064.1:0-2232 GCF_053206505.1 Streptococcus fryi
GGTAGATGGTAACTGGTACAAGTACCTCTTTATTAACGTAGTGCGCCTTGATTTTGTTAAACAATGCCTTGATGTTTGCCTCTGTAAAATCAGCAAGAGCCTCTGTTTTACCTGCATTGTCTGACATAAACTTACCAATCCGAGTATTCATTTTTCGTGTTTGAGCCTCAGATTGTAGTTTTAAACGATCAGCAATAGCTGCATTTAAATCATTGTTTACAGTGTAACGATCTAATCCTTCATGGATTGTTAGTGTATAGTCATACTCGACATCGGTATTGTCATACTTGATTTCAGTTAAGTCACCAAAGCGTGAATTAGCTCCAGAACCATCTCCGAAACCTCCATCATTCGTTCCAGTCTTGTATTCACCAACAACAACTGGCGTATTGTTTGTTTTAACAGAGAACGCCTTTGAATTTTCTTGAACCCCATCTAAAATTTGAATTTTAGATAAAGCGCCTGTAAATGCAGCTCTCACTCCAAATACTGTTTTCAAAATGCCCGCATATTGTTTTTCGTAACGACGTGCGGAATTGTTTTGATTAGCTGGCATGTGTAATCTCCCTTCTTTTACTTGCCGTAGTTATCCATAACCGCTTGGAATGGGTCAGTATCACCTGCACCATTAGCTGATGGATTCCCTGGCGGTACGATATTAGGGTTAGGTTTATCATCTTCTGCTTTAAACAAATATGGGTCACTTTCCTTTAAACCAGTGATGATGTCATCTAGTTTTGGTTTGCCATTTTCATCAAGCTCAATAGCATCAACATCAATAAACTTCATCAAAGCGTCAGAACTGTGTGCATTTGTATCTCTCAAAGCAAGATTGATAGCACTAACCTTTTGAGTTTTTGCAAGTTCAGCAGCTGCATCCTCTTTATACTTGTCATATTCAGCTTGCAAAGCCTCCAAAGCCTCTTTTTGTTCAGCCGTGGTACTTGCATCTGTTTTTAACGTTTCAAGTTGTGCCTCTGTGTTTTGCAATTGGTTTTTAAGGCTCTCTCGCTCTTGGGTTGCTGTCTCAAGGTCAGCTTTAAGTGCATTTAGGTCTTTACCATGCAAAGCAAACACATCTTTAATCTGCTCTTTTGTCAATCCAAGCTCTTGTAAAGCCTCTGTTGTAAATGCCATTTGTACCTCCTTAGTTCTTTTTGAGCGGATAACTCCCGCTAAAAGCAAAATATTATTTACTATTTCAGTTTACTCTGGATGAAATGGGATTTTTTACGGTTTTAAGCATAAAAAGACAACAAAAAAACACCTAGAAAATTCTAAGTGTTGGTGTTTTATTTGAGTGAGTTAGTACCAAGCAACAGTACCAGTTTGTTCGGTATATTCTTCCTCAATTGCTGATAAAGCAAACCTAACAGCGTGCGCCCAAGCATTAAAAGGGGAGTTATCTTTTTTTATAACCTTATAAGACTTATCTATTTTTGATACCTTTACTATACCGTGGCTATCGCTATCCCTCTTATCATTAACATAATAATCATAGGTGATAAAATCACCTGTTTCTGATTTCAAAAACAACTTAATCACTTACTATCCCCCTTTCTTTTTTTATAGGCTTTGACTGCGGAATCATAGTTATATATTTCCTCGGTCATTTTATGTGCTGTATCGTAATCTAAACCTTGAGACATCAACTGTGCCTCGTGCCTTTCATGTTTCAACATAATTATATCATGTGGCAACAATTTTTGTCCATTAAATATACGGGCAAAGCTATCAGCCATGTCTACATCTGGATCAAACATTTTTACCTTACCGTATAGATTATGCTTGTTCCTAAAAATATGATTATAGACCATCAAACCATCTTTATAGCTAAAATCTGGTACAGCATTTTGGATATGTTTAGCTTGATAAACTGCATTACGTTGAGCAAATTGTAAATATAATGCCTTAGCTCTATCCTCTCCTGGCAAAAGTGGTTTGAATTTATTGATTTGTTTGCTATATTCATTCAATGCCCCAGAGATTTTACCGCTACTCGAAGGCGCAAATCTTTCACGGCTATAATCACGATTGAGGAAATCATGACTAGCAACCAAATTCCTTAACTTACCTTGGTTTTTCCTAACTTGTAGTTTTTCCCGCATCTCAAGTTCACTGTCTCCCATTGTTTTTGCATAATGTAGCCTCTCCTTGTGATGTCTAACTGTACGCTCTAAGGCTCTCTGTTTAGCCTCAATACGTGCATTTTCTTCCGCTTGCTCTGGGGTG
>NZ_JBRUGW010000065.1:0-2231 GCF_053206505.1 Streptococcus fryi
TGCTCATTTATGGTTGGGCGTTTTTTTGTTTTGGTCATGATTAAGCCTCATCTTTATCATCTACTGTATTCTTACTGTTTCCTACTGTATTTTGTTGACCCTTTTCATACAAAGCAAGCTCTGCATCGCTTTCAAGTGGTAATTCGCCATTGATTTCAGCAAGTTCTTTTTCTGCCTCCTCCTCTGTTATATTGAGGGTCTTCGCAATTCCTCGTTTTTGTGTCGCAAAACCAGCTGCTACCATTTTCATCCAATAATCAAGTTCAGCGTGACGGTCAGTAAACACACCATCGTCAAGATTGACTGATATATCATTTAATTCTGGAATATTGCCCTTATAAATACCTACAACCTTGCCTAACTCGCACATAGAAACGCAAAGCTCTTTGATAGACTGCTCTACTAATGCGACAATACTATTCCTCATTTGGTAGGTATCAGAGTTTTCACTTACAATCTCTGTTGCTGTCTTAACTCCTTGACCATCAAAAGTAAACATGCCACTGGATACCCCTATCTGCATCTCAAAGAGCTTTAAACCCTCTGAAATAGCTGAAATATAGTCAGATGAGCGAATAGGCGTAGTGAGGTCAATAATTCCCCCACTATCCATATTGCCTGCCCCAACTTGCATATATACATTCTGTTCAACATCAAATCGGCGTTTGAAAGTGATGTTACCTTGACTATCTTGCACCTTGAGTTGAGTTAGTTGCTCCGGTACAATCACGCGCCTTTGCCCCATCTTAATCTCCCACATAAATTCATCATAGGTACGATTGATAAAGTCAATGGTGGTTTTAGCATTGTCAAAGATAGATAAACCTAACGGACTATTGATGTCCTTGTTGTTCATGCCTGGTGTTTTAAGATAAGTAAATAGTGGACGTGATAAGCCTTGAATTGGTGTGACTGGTTGCAAGTCTGGGTATAACTCGCTTAAATTCACACGCTCTCCAAGTGTACTATCTGATGTCGATTTATAAAGTTCATTAGTGATACGATACAGGCTCTTATCTTTTGTACTGCCCACTTCTCTGCCATCTGGCGTTACCCACTCATGAAATTCAACAAGTGTATAATATACATTTTTTCTATTTTCTGTCTTGATGGTTTTAGTCAAGATAGCAGCACTTGATACATCCTGTGTGTTACTTTGTAATGGCAAAAACACTGGTGCTTGGATAAATGCTACACGGATTTTATCACCATCAACGTAAGGTCGCATAGCTAGACCACCCAAAGCAAGACAGCTCTCAAGGTATCGCTCAAAGTTCTTATTAAATCTGTCATTAGATAGCATATCTTGCAAAAACTCATTAAGTTTTATATCTTCTGCTGAAATCTCTGCTTGTTCATTGTAAACCAAGCTAGCAATCTTCTTAGCCGCTGTACGTGCAATAGGCAAATGTTGCATCTTTCTACGCTTCCTATCGCCATCAGTGTTGATATACTCGATATCATCGAACTTTGATTGATAGTAGGATAGATTGTGCTTTATTCTGTCAAACTCTGCTTGAGTTACAGCCACTTTCGGATGATCTAAAATGCTATTTAGGTTTGATGTTTCCATGTTATACCTCCCACGATTGAAAAAATCTTTAATTTTTTGAATTAGGCTCATGTTTGCCCTCCTTATGAATTACCAACACGCAAACCAAGTATTTTAGCATTGTCTAACACAAAATACTGCGCTACGTCACATGTGTGGTCATCGTCTTTAATGACATTCGGACTGTCAGATTGTATAGTCTTTTCATCCCATCTATACATCTTATGCTCCTCAATAAATACCTTGTTATTCTCGGTGTCAAGATAATAAAAGCGCCCCTCCGCAAGCAGTGATTGGAAAGTGTCAATCATTGTTACTTTCTTTAATTTAGCTACTGGATGCCATCTAATGCCAAAATCAAGATACATCTGGTTTCTCAATGCTCCTTCTGCACTATCAATTGTATATTGCAAGATAGGTACTTTATACTTCCCGATAATCTTTGTTGTGAAATAATAAATATCCTGTGATAACTGGCTAGGTGCTTTCTTTACCGCTTGACCTGCTGGACTATAATACCAAGTATCAAGTAAGATTACTTTGCCTTTAGCAGTGATGCCAAAAGCACAACACGCCGTAGCTGATTGTTGGTGTCCACCATCTAGCGCAAACGATATGCCAACAAGCCTGTCATCGCTCGGTAGCGCATCTAGTGGATGAAATGTACTCATGTTATAGA
>NZ_JBRUGW010000066.1:0-2131 GCF_053206505.1 Streptococcus fryi
ATATTGTCCTAGCGGTCGTTCTGAATTCCCAGCTCTAAAAAATACTGTATCCTCCTCTAAAACTTTTACATTATATTTACCACTTGCAAAACTAGAGGCGGCAACTTCGTCAATATCGGCTAAAGGATCAGGATTCTCGATCATATTATACTGATAATCTCCAGATTCACCCATGTTTTTTTCGGAGCATCTACATTATTCAAACTAAACTTCCCTGCCAAGGAAGAACCTGCCGAAGCACCAGCCATACTACTTAGAAACTTCGCCGCATTGGCCTGTGAGTCACTAGCTCCTAAAAGTTTGGCTCCGTGATAACCAAGTTCTCCTCCGCCCCATGCTCCCAAAGCACCGCCACCAAATTGAGCTAGGCCTTTTACAATGCTTCCTGTTTGACCAATTGGTGCAATAATGGAACTACCGATACTAAAGATTTGACCAGTTTGATGATAGAGTTGGTTATTTCCCAAGAAAATGGTATCTCGGATAGGATTGACCGCAAAACTCTTACTATCTCCTAAAGAGCCATAAATAATATCTTGTTCGGCCTCGATCATGTTCGAATAGCCATATAAAGCAGTACCCGTACCAAGTGTTGCACCAGCTGCTACAACAAGAGGAGTTGCTGCTCCTGCGGTTGCTACAATAGCTACTAGACTATCCGCTACAGTTATAGTAAAATCACTTAAAGAAACTAATTCTTCAAGTGATTTTTTGAGTACCAACTATTACTTTTCTGTAGGTAAATAATCTAAATTTATTGGTTTAGGATTAACTACCCCGTCTATTAAACGTGAGAAAAAAATTTCATCTGTAGCATCCATCACCTTTTTCGTGAAATTATTAACATACAAAATCGGAATAAATTCAGAACCATTTTCATCAAATCCTGTTAAAAAATATAAACCGTAATTAATATTTCTTGGATTTTCTAAACCAACTGTCCATTCTGAATCAGGAACTTTTAAACGAAATACTTCTCCAAGATACACCCAACAATTAATAAAATCAATCATATGTTCTTTTGTATTTTGAATTCCGTTATTCCTGATATATTTTGCAAAATCACCTAAGCTGTCCATACTTAAATCCAATTTATAACCTTGATTCATAGCCTTCTCAGTAATTTCTTCAAGTAAATCATCTATTGAAAAAATGAATTCTTCTAATTTTTCTAATTCTTGTGCCTTATCTAGTTTCATGTTTACCTCTTTATAAAATCAATCAATTATAGAACCAATAAAATAATTAATATCATAGTCATCCAACGCCTGTAAAAACGGCTTTGAAGCTCCTTTTTCCAAAACATAGCTAACATCATAACCTTGGTTTTTTAAGTATATATCCTTTTGAATGTCTATTTTGGCTTGCTTTGTTAGCGATACCTTACCTGTTTTCAACTGTTGTAACACATTGCCATCCATACGGTCAATCTGTCGTAAAGTAAAAGCAGTTTTCAATACTCTCGATTCTCCGCCTAGAACCTCTCTATAAAGACGCTCTCTTTCTAAACCAAATGTATTGTTTTTCATGTTAACATCATATTGTTTACTCCAGCGTTGATACGACCACTTACCTTGTCTGTTTTGGTAATCAAGCCAACGTTGTGCCTTATGTTCAAGCCTACTATGGACAGCTTTCTCAACTTCTAAATGCTTACTAAAATTAGAACTCTCTCGAGCAAGACGACTCTCTTCAAGGTTTTTAAGAACCTGCTCCTTATTATACGGCGGTGCTTGGTCAGGCATTTTTTTCGTCGTCAGTTTGTTCAAACTAAACTTACTCGCCGCAGACGATGCCGCAAAGCCTCCTATGATACTACCTACAAAAGTTGCACGCTCGGCATCAGCTTCGCTTCCTCCAAGGAGTTTGGTTCCATGATAACCCGCCTGACCTCCGACAAAGCCTCCAACTTCGCCTATCGCAAACTCAGCGAGACCTTTAGTCACACTCTGTGTTTGTCCAATGGGTATCATCACCGCACTAGCTGTTGTAAAAAGACCTCCAACTTGATGGTATAGTTTATCATTTCCCATGAAGAGGGTATCTCGGATGGGGTTGATGGCTAAGGTTTTACCATCACCTTTATAGCCTAGGTAAATATCTTGTCCTGCTTCTGCCACATTGGAAGCCC
>NZ_JBRUGW010000067.1:0-2086 GCF_053206505.1 Streptococcus fryi
GGTAGATGGTAACTGGTACAAGTACCTCTTTATTAACGTAGTGCGCCTTGATTTTGTTAAACAATGCCTTGATGTTTGCCTCTGTAAAATCAGCAAGAGCCTCTGTTTTACCTGCATTGTCTGACATGAATTTACCAATCCGAGTATTCATTTTTCGTGTTTGAGCCTCTGACTGTAATTTCAGGCGGTCAGCAATAGCTGCATTTAAATCATTGTTTACAGTGTAACGATCTAATCCTTCATGGATTGTTAGTGTATAGTCATACTCGACATCGGTATTGTCATACTTGATTTCAGTTAAGTCACCAAAACGTGAATTAGCTCCAGAACCATCTCCGAAACCTCCATCATTCGTTCCAGTCTTGTATTCGCCAACAACAACTGGCGTATTGTTTGTTTTAACAGAGAACGCCTTTGAATTTTCTTGAACACCATCTAAAATTTGAATTTCAGATAAAGCGCCTGTAAATGCAGCTCTCACTCCAAATACTGTTTTCAAAATGCCCGCATATTGTTTTTCATAACGGCGTGCGGAATTGTTTTGATTAGCTGGCATGTGTAATCTCCTTTCTTTTACTTGCCGTAGTTATCCATAACTGCTTGGAATGGGTCAGTATCACTTGCACCATTAGCTGCTGGATTCCCTGGCGGTACGATATTAGGGTTAGGTTTATCATCTTCTGCCTTGAAAAGATAAGGGTCACTTTCCTTTAAACCAGTGATGATGTCATCTAGTTTTGGTTTGCCATTTTCGTCAAGCTCAATAGCATCAACATCAATAAACTTCATCAAAGCGTCAGAACTGTGTGCATTTGTATCTTTCAAAGCAAGATTGATAGCACTAACCTTTTGAGTTTTTGCAAGTTCAGCAGCTGCATCCTCTTTATACTTGTCATATTCAGCTTGCAAAGCCTCCAAAGCCTCTTTTTGTTCAGCTGTGGTACTTGCATCTGTTTTTAACGTTTCAAGTTGTGCCTCTGTGTTTTGCAATTGGTTTTTAAGGCTATCTCGCTCTTGGGTTGCTGTCTCAAGGTCAGCTTTAAGTGCATTTAGGTCTTTACCATGCAAAGCAAACACATCTTTAATCTGGTCATTTGTCAATCCAAGCTCTTGTAAAGCCTCTGTTGTAAATGCCATTTGTACCTCCTTAGTTCTTTTTGAGCGGATAACTCCCGCTAAAAGCAAAATATTATTTACTATTTCAGTTTACTTTGAATGAAATGGGATTTTTTACGGTTTTTAGGACAATAAAAAACACCTAGATTTTTCTAAGTGTTTTGTGATTTCATTTATTTTAGGCAACTTGTAATTATGCTGTTACCTTGTTCCACGACTGGCGCAAAGTAGTTCCGTGTAAATTTGCATCTAACAAATCATCAAAGTCTTTAATCATAATAACGTTGACACCAAATGGTTCTGAAATGACACGATCTTCACCAAAAAAGCCGATATAATACTCATGCCCCTCAAGTTTGATATCGTATTCCATATTACAATCAAATCCCTCTTTTAGCTCATCCAATGATGAAAAAAATGGCTTACTCATGTTTGATACCCTCTAAATCTGAATTGGAAATCTTTTGAGCTATTGTCAATGGCTTATCTTTTGAACGAGTTTTTTTAAAATCACCAGTTTCTTTGTCTAAATACCATGTCCAGTTATGTTGATGCGGAACTATTGGATGATGCGCTGCGTTTTTATGGTCAGTATTATCTAAATCAAATTTAGCTCTGCCTCTTGCATCGAAATATCGCCTTGAATAAAGCTCTCCGTCTTTTATTAGCGTTATAGAACTGTTAGGAGTTGATAAAATTGGGATATTTTCATTATAGATAACCGAACCATTAGCTTTAGCCTTGTTCATCCACTTAACATCTGTTGCAACTTTTTGAATAGCCCTGTATTCCTCAGTATCATTATACCTCATTCGTCGGTAATTTTCTAGTGATTGTGGGGCATTATCACGACAAACGCATGAGAATGTCTTTTCCCCATTTTTCTCCCACAAACATTTTTTGACTTACAATAGTCGTTTTAAATACTGGTCAAAGGACAGACCAAGGACATATTTCTTACGGCGCATGC
>NZ_JBRUGW010000068.1:0-2045 GCF_053206505.1 Streptococcus fryi
ATGATACCCATTGGACAAACACAGAGTGTGACTAAAGGCCTCGCTGAGTTTGCGATAGGTGAGGTAGGAGGTTTTGTCGGAGGTCAGGCGGGTTATCACGGAACAAAACTGCTTGGAGGCAGTGAAGCCGATGCGCAACGAGCCAACTTAGTCGGAAGTATTTTAGGAGGCTATGCGGCATCATCAGCGGCAAGTAAGTTTAGTTTGAATAGACCAAGTAAGGAAGTACCTAAAGTGGTTTCTCGCTCCGATAATAATTTTTATTCTCAAAGTAATCATAAAGGAGCACCTAAAGCCTATATTGATGGAGACGGTAATCTTGTACCAGCTAATCCAAATGGAACTGGTAGTGTTGTAAGTCACGTTCGAGGAGGAAATTCATCAGAATCTCCATATATTTCTACTACAGATTTAACTGTTTCTAACAGCACCAAACATTATGGGAATCAGCAAATATCCATAAAAACACGTAAGTTACAACTGGATATTGATGCTGGGCGTATGAGTGATGTTGAAATTATTACACACGATGAATTGGTGAGTCAATTTACTAACAGAGTTCAACAGGCTCAAGTAAGATACACTAACAATCCTACACCAAAGAATTTGTTAGCCTTGGATAGGGCAAATTTAGATTTACAGAATGTTATTAGGGATGGTGAGGTACTAATCAAAGGAATAGTTCCTAAAAAATATATAAATCATAAATAGAGGAGGCAATATGCACGAATCACACATTAAGAAATTGTTATATGAGATACCAGAAGGTGCGGATTATGCTATAGATGCATCTGAACTAGAAAAAGAGGATATCTCATCTACTAGAGTAAGACAATTAGAGGAGCTATTACAGCACGGAGAATATCTCTTTGAGGTATCCATGTTATTAACCGCTTGGGGATATGATAGTGGCTTTAATTGTTTAACTGAACTTTTTGATAAAGACTTATTAAAGGGGTACATAATAAATAGATTATATGGATATGATGAAACCAATAAACACATATTAGATAATTTGATATTATATTGGATAAATAATGGTGCAGGAGAGAAGGAAGGTGTAGATAATAAAGTCAATCTATACATAAAAAGAATTATTCAAGATTCGTTCCTAGAGATGTACGATTTAGATCCATTAACTACTTTTTTGAAACTTTCTAGTAGTCGCCAAGAAATAATAGGATTGGTAAAGAAAAATCTGGAAGAACTAACTGTGGAGCAAAGTAATTTTTTATGGCGTGTAAGAAGTGATTTGAGGTTAATAAATCCTTACGATAAAAATTTTGTGGAAAATTTTATAAATAAATATTCTTTAGACCGAGATGATGTTTTATAATTTGTTAAAATAAGTATGGAAAATATTAAATTTTATAAAATCAATGAACCTTTTGGTGAATTTTCAAATTTTTCTCCCTATGGATTTTTTGATGACTCTGGTCTATATTGGCCGACAAGTGAGCATTATTTTCAAGCTCAAAAATTTGAGTCTAAAGAGCTTAGTGAAAAAATTAGATTACTTTCCAATCCAATGGATGCAGCTATTGAGGGACGAAATAGAATGAATCCACTTAAGGAAGATTGGGAGCAGATTAAGCAAGATGTAATGTTTTATGCTGTTGAACAAAAGTTTAAGCAAAACACTATATTGAAAGAATTATTACTGTCAACAGCTCATCTTGAAATTATTGAACATACTATAAATGATGGCTATTGGGGAGATGGTGGTGATGGTTCAGGAAAAAATATGTTAGGCAAAATTTTAATGGAAGTTCGAGATAAACTTCGTATGGATTAGACTAGTATTTTTTAAAATTAACTCCTTTGAAATAGGTTAGCTATAAAGTGATGACTTTGATTCAGTAGTTGAAGCTATAACGCGGAACTTTTCAGAATTTTTTAATATATTGGGGTAAACTGCTTTTATTGTTCTAAAGGCATAAAATTTCCTATGATATCGATAAAGCAACTGGTCAGTTAACGCCAGTTAGATATCGCTCATATTTGAAGGCAGATGGTTCAATAGATTGGCCAATTTACAATGGCTT
>NZ_JBRUGW010000070.1:0-1849 GCF_053206505.1 Streptococcus fryi
GTACCTGTTGGTGTCACTGGCGTTACTGTTGGTGTGTACTTAGCTGTTGCTTCTGTACCGTTCTTATCAACACGTTTAACCGTTACACCTTTAGCTTCACCTACAAAGCCTGGTTCTGGAGTAAATGTCACTTTACCATCTGGTGATACTGTGTATGTTCCTTCTCCTGGTACAACTTTTTCTGTTGTTCCGTCTTCGAAGGTTGCTGGTACTGTATCGTCCATTGGAACATTCTCATTACCTGGCGTAAATGTTGGTGTACCTTCTTGTGGTTGACCTTGAGGACCTTCAGTTTCTGCTGGTGTACCTGTTGGTGTCACTGGCGTTACTGTTGGTGTGTACTTAGCTGTTGCTTCTGTACCGTTCTTATCAACACGTTTAACCGTTACACCTTTAGCTTCACCTACAAAGCCTGGTTCTGGAGTAAATGTCACTTTACCATCTGGTGATACTGTGTATGTTCCTTCTCCTGGTACAACTTTTTCTGTTGTTCCGTCTTCGAAGGTTGCTGGTACTGTATCGTCCATTGGAACATTTGGATTTCCTGGAATAAATGTTGGTGTACCTTCTTGTGGTTGACCTTGAGGACCTTCAGTTTCTGCTGGTGTTCCAATTGGTGTCACTGGCAATACTGTTGGTGTGTACTTAGCTGTTGCTTCTGTACCGTTCTTATCAACACGTTTAACCGTTACACCTTTAGCTTCACCTACAAAGCCTGGTTCTGGAGTAAATGTTACTTTACCATCTGGTGATACTGTGTATGTTCCTTCTCCTGGTACAACTTTTTCTGTTGTTCCATCTTCGAAGGTTGCTGGTACTGTATCGTCCATTGGAACATTGTCATTACCTGGCGTAAATGTTGGTGTGCCTTCTTGTGGTTGACCTTGAAGACCTGTTGTTTCTTTAGGTGTTCCAACTGGTTTAACTGGGGTTACTGTTGGTGTGTAAGTAGTAGTAATGTTCTTACCATTTTCATCAGTTGCTTGAATAGTAACTGGAGTTGCAACACCAGTAAAGTCTTTTTCTGGTGTAAAGACAACATTACCATCTTCAATAGTATATGTTCCTTCTCCTTCAACAGTAACTGATTTAGTTGGCTGTCCATCTGTGCCTAAGAGAGTAACACTATCTTGTTTAACTGGTACAGCAGGATTACCTTCTTTAAAGTTAACAGTATTCGTAGCTGAATCTTTATCAAATACGATTGGTGACTTCTGAACAGCACCTTGAATATCTGTTGTAGATGAAGCTTCACTTGTTGGTGTCACTTCTAAAACAACTGGTGTGTACTTAGCTGTTGCTTCTGTACCGTTCTTATCAACACGTTTAACTGTTACACCTTTTGCAGTTCCTACAAAGTCTTTTTCTGGTGTGAATGTAACTGTGCCATCTTTAGCTACTGTGTATGTTCCTTCTCCTGGTACAACTTTTTCTGTTGTTCCATCTTCGAAGGTTGCTGGCACTTCATCATCCATTGGAACATTGTCATTACCTGGCGTAAAGTCAACTTTACCAGTTTGTGGTTGTCCTTGGAAACCAGTTGTTTCTTTTGGAGTACCAATTGGTTCTACTGGTGTTACTGTTGGTGTGTATGTTGTTTCAGCAACTGTACCATTAGTATCCTTAGCTTGAACTTTAGCTGGTTGTGGTGTTCCTACAAAGTCTGGGTTTGGTTGGAATGTCACTTTACCAGTTGTTGGATCAATAGTGTATGTACCAATTTCTTTGCCAGTTTCATCAAGTGCTGGAACTGTCTTCTCATCAGTTGGTTCACCTGTTTTTGGATCTACCAATTTAGCTGGGTTCTCTTCTGAAAGTGTTACTGGTACTTTATCATCCCCACCTTTGA
>NZ_JBRUGW010000071.1:0-1771 GCF_053206505.1 Streptococcus fryi
AGAGGGTATCTCGGATGGGGTTGATGGCTAAGGTTTTACCATCACCTTTATAGCCTAGGTAAATATCTTGTCCTGCTTCTGCCACATTGGAAGCCCCATAGGCGATTGTGCCTGTTCCTGCTACAACCCCTGCACCTACAACCAAAGGGGTCGCAGTACCTGCTGTTGCTACAATAGCTACTAGACTATCCGCTACAGTTATAGTAAAATCACTTAAAGAAACTAATTCTTCAAGTGATTTTTTGAGTACCAACTATTACTTTTCTGTAGGTAAATAATCTAAATTTATTGGTTTAGGATTAACTACCCCGTCTATTAAACGTGAGAAAAAAATTTCATCTGTAGCATCTATCGCCTTTTTCGTAAAGTTATTAACATATAAAATCTGGATGAATTCTGATAACCAATACGATTGGTCGTTTTATAATTGAGAATATTGAACTGCTCCAAATTATAACCAACCTTATCCATTACCATATACAGATAACGAGAACTTCTTTAAATTATAAATTTAGTATTTCAATTGGAACATTTTCTTTCAATCCATCTCTGAATGCATTTTTAAATGTAGTAAAAATATTATCACCTGAACTAGTTAAATAATAATCAGATAGATTTTTTACATCCGTACTTATATTATCTCCCCAAGGTGGTGTTTTTGATAAATCATTAGCATCCCAAATTACCTTATCGGGAGAAAGAACTTGAAACTCTCTCTCTATTTGCTCCAGTTCTACAGATGCTTGGCTTATCTGTTCAACAGCTAATTGACCACTATATAAATTTTTCATTACTATCGGAAATTTTTCGCCCCAGCGACCATTCTCAAGATTTATACATACACTCGAAAAGAAGGAATGTAAAAAATCTGGTTCCCCTATAGAATACCAAAAAAAATCCGCTTTCAAACCAACTACCATTACAACTATATTCCTTTCTTTTCTTTAATACTATTTTTTAAATAAAATTTGGACATCAAATCCCGACTTAGATAATATATTATCTCTGATTTGTTTTAACACGTTAGAGTCTACATTTTGACCTCTAACATCTATAACAACTGTTTGTTTTGTACTCTCAGGAAGATTATGTGTTCTCTGCTTAACCTGTTTACTAACATTATTCACCAGATTACTCCGACCCTTACTAGTTTGTACATTATAATTTTTAACTTCTATACTATGACCAGCCTTATAATACTCAGGTCTCACACTTCCCTTAGTTCCATGCGGTACCTCATTACCATTAAGAAATGATTTTTGAGGTTCATAGCCTGGAAAGTCTTTCCCGACATCAACTTCTGATTGCCTCCAACTCGGTCTCTCAACTAATTCGTCAATACCTGACAAATTTTCTTGCTCAGGCATTTTTTTCGTCGTCAGTTTGTTCAAACTAAACTTACTCGCCGCAGACGATGCCGCAAAGCCTCCTAGGATATTGCCTACAAAAGTTGCACGCTTGGCATCAGCTTCGCTTCCTCCAAGGAGTTTGGTTCCGTGATAGCCTGCCTGACCTCCGACAAAACCTCCTACCTCACCTATCGCAAACTCAGCGAGGCCTTTAGTCACACTCTGTGTTTGTCCAATGGGTATCATCACCGCACTAGCTGTTGTAAAAAGACCTCCAACTTGATGGTATAGTTTGTCATTTCCCATGAAGAGGGTATCTCGGATGGGGTTGATGGCTAAGGTTTTACCATCACCTTTATAGCCTAGGTAAATATCTTGTCCTGCTTCTGCCACATTGGAAGCCCCATAGGCGATTGTGCCTG
>NZ_JBRUGW010000072.1:0-1727 GCF_053206505.1 Streptococcus fryi
ATAAACTGAATATGCAATTAGGACTACCTTCAGAATATCCATCACCATTATGGGATAAGACAGATGATTGACATTTGTTATCCAAAAATCCCTTGAAGAATTCATTTCTTCAAGGAATTTTATTGTTAGTGACGACTGAAACTGTCTGGGCCTTTAACCAGTGGGGGAGTCTGACTTTGACGCTTAATTTGTCTGATCTCTTTCAAAAGACTTATTACATCATGCGGTTTGACGACACTGGTAACCCAGACTGGTCAGACCCTAAGGCAACAGCAGAAAGCGAGGTAGCTGATGAAGGCATTACTGACCCTCAATAAGGTTCTCTTTTCGACGATTGGAGGACTGATTGGGACACATTTTGGAGAAGTGGATGGGGTTTTATATGCCCTTTTTATTTTTCTCATCATTGATTATGTGACGTGAGTCTTTGCGGCGATTGTCGCGAAGGACCTCTCCAGCAGCATTGGTTTCAAGGGCATCTTCAAAAAGATAGTCATTCTCTTTTTGGTATCAGTTGGACATCTTATTGATACTGAAATCATCAAGCAGGGAGGGGCGATTCGCACCATGGTGATTTTCTTTTACTTGAGTAATGAAGGCTTAAGTATTTTGGAAAATGCGGTGCGGATTGGCTTACCTATCCCTGAGCAACTACAAGCACTCTTAAAGCAATTCAACGAAAAAGAAGGAGACTAAGATGGGAAAACATTTAGTCATTTGTGGGCATGGTCAAGGGCCAAAAAACTATGATCCAGGAGCAGTCAATGCCAAACGTGGCATCACAGAAGCTGATAAGGTTCGTGAGTTGGCCAAGCTCATGTCCAAGTACAGCGGGAAAACCATCGACTACATCACAGAACAAAACGTCTATGACTATCGGTCAATCGCAAGCCTAGGAAAGGGCTATGACTCCATTACTGAGCTTCATTTTAATGCCTTTAACGGTAGAGCACGAGGGAGTGAAGTTTTGATTCAATCTTCTTTGACGGCAGATCAGGAAGACTTAGCCATCTTAGCTGTCCTTAGCCGTCATTTTCAAAACCGTGGGATTAAGAAGGTGGATTGGCTCTACAATGCCAATGAAGCAAAGGACAGAGGTTATCCCTATCGTTTGGTTGAAGTGGCCTTTATCGATAACGATGAGGACATGACCATCTTTGAGAACAAGAAAGAGGAGCTGGCTAAAGGTCTCGTCTCTGCCATTACCCAAGAGGAGGTGAAGACTGTTGTCTCTGCCACCCCCAGTAACCAAGGAGGACAAGCCAATCCTTCTACCAGCCCTGTTTATCACGTTGGGGATAGTGTTCGTGTGCTTGGTCGTGCGACGCATTACCAAACGGGTCAAGCGATTGCGAATTGGGTCAAGGGTCGCACTTACAAAATCCTCCAGGTCAAAGCTGTAAATCAGTCTCGTAGTAAGAGAGCCTACCTCCTTGAAGGGATTAAATCTTGGGTATTGGAGCAGGATGTGGAGGGCACAAGCCTTGGTCATTCGGAACAGACCTACACGGCTCAAAAAGGGGATAGCTACTGGGGGATTGCACGGCAATTTGGGACAACAGTTGATGGTTTGTTAGCCTTGAATGGTTTGAAGAAAACCGATGTCTTAAAGATCGGTCAGACCTTGAAAGTCCATAAGGCGACCAATTCCATCAAGGCAGTGGCGACAAGCCTTGCCCAACGTGCGGTTGCGTCTGCCCTCTCTAAGGTAGGTCAGAAAGTGACAG
>NZ_JBRUGW010000073.1:0-1679 GCF_053206505.1 Streptococcus fryi
GATTCCGAAACTTTGACAACTTTAAAAGAAGGATTTTGATTGCCTTGAACATCAAAAAGGAGAGAACCAATCTGATTCTCTCCAGATGTTAGCTTTTCATCTACCCACTACAGTTGACAAAGAGCCGGTTTTGTTTGGCTCTGAGATTAGGGTTAATATGCGACAGATTTTGAAGAAGACTAATCACGACGCTCACACCATTCCACAGGCGACAATCGCTTTGAATGGGGCAACGAGTACACCAATTGGACAACTTAAGAAGTGGATAGAGGACTTTTAACCTTTTCCGAGGAAAACTTGACACATACAAATGCTTTATAGTGCTATGAATAATCGAAAAGTTATGCTATAATATTTCTATAAACCAACTTTAGTGTAATGGATATCACGCAAGATTCCGGTTCTTGAAATGGGGGTTCGATTCCCTCAAGTTGGATAAATTATATAAAAACACACGACAATAAACAATGTCAAACAGGCTAGGAGAAAAATCCTAGCCTGTTTGACATTATTCAGATTTCTTTAAGCCATTTTGAACTTTCTTAACTAAAATGTTATTCTCAAAAGTTAATTCGATAAAAGGATTATTTTTATCGTATAGTAGATTACTAGTCCAAATAGCTTGAATATGTTCACTCTCTGAGGATATAGACTCGGCAATAACATCAGGCTGACCAAAACGATCAATAATGGTCTTATATGATTCCTCATCTTCAAGAGCTTCAAAATCATCTAACGAAATTCGTCCATCTCTAATAAACTCAAAATTAGAAATCGATCTAGAAATAGCACTGTTTTCAAAGAATCTAATTGATAATGAGGCTTGTTCAAATTGCCATGTCAAAGAATCAAGCTCTATGTTTTCACCTGCTGGTATTTTTTCTTGTGTTGTTGGCTGACCAAACAACTGAATCATCTCCTCAATAGTAGAGCCACCTTTAAAATCAGATGCTAAACGTCCTAACTTAATTTGATTAAATTTTAATCTCTGTTCCTCATCAACAGCCTTAATCTGTTTTACAGCTTGATTTTCGTTCGGTTTAACTTCTTTTTTATCAAAGCATTGACAAGCCGATAATAAAAATAAAGAAACAATACTTAGTAGCACAATTTTTTTTGATTTCATAAACTCTTCCCTAATGACATTAAAAATATGGAGCCGGTGGGAGTCGAACCCACGTCCAAACATCTGCTAACTCATTTGTCTACAACTATAGGTTATGTCTTAGTTTAACTGTTTGATGATACATAACTCAAACCATCAAACAGCGATCCTATTAATCTCCTTTTAGTCATATAGGCACTAACTAAACATAGCTTGCTAATTTAAGACCTTTAGCAAGACACAAGCAATCTTGCGAAAGTCACGTCTGCTGGTTATTAAGCAGCTAGAGCGTAAGTTGTGTTATTTTTTGCAGTTATATTTAACTGGCGCTTTACATCCGCGAGATGAGTTGCAAAACAAGCCTCATAATGCCTGTCGAATCCGTAACGACCCCTAATAATATTATGTAACTAGTATAGCAAAATTTTCTTTAAAAAGCAAAAAAAGATGGCTCTATAATTTCTGTAGTGGGTAACTCCACCATAGAGATTATAGGGCCTTTTGAGTATCAAAAAGTCCCATATGACCTATAATGAAAAGCAAGCAAACCATCATTAGAAAGCCTCATATGGAA
>NZ_JBRUGW010000074.1:0-1541 GCF_053206505.1 Streptococcus fryi
CCAGTTCCTGACCTGTTTGTGAAATCAGAGCAATATCCGTTTCCAAAAGCGAAACATAGGTTGTTACAAGAGCTGACAGCTCCTTGAACTGTTCCTGATAAAGCTTCATCACTTTAGAGTCTGATGTTAAATCTAGTTTTGGTTTACTTACTGATCAAAACTACTATAAAATGGAGAAATATTTTTTACTATTTCTTTTCCTAATTCGGCAGAACTGGATATCAAATCTACAGGCATAGCACTTTCAATTCCTTGAGTTAATATTTCATGGGATATATTTTTAAACAGAGATTCTTCATTATGTTCATGATGATCAATAACCAATAAATAGCTACTTTTTTCTTGAATTACTACTTTTGTAAGAAATACAGCATTTACACGAGGGATACCTTTAAATATAATAGATAGCCCCTTTTCTAATGTGGTAGTATCTTCTGCAGGAATTCCATAAACTATTCTGCGTGAATCTCTCTGGGAAATCAGTGATTTTATATCTTCCTTATTCATGACAATGTTAATATCATATGGATCTAGTACTACTTGTCCAACAGAAATTGAATTTTCTAAAAGCTCATAAATATAATCGAGCGTAACCTCTGCGATTTTTAAATTTTTTTCAAAAAATATATCATGTCCCTCAAAAGACTGAAAATCACTAAAAATTGGAAAATATTCGTTATTTTCAGTGTCACGTATTGTGAATAGCATTTCAGAATCTTCCATATAAAAGGGAACCAATATATGGGATTCCGATAACATTATTGAAAAATTTATCCAATCCGAATCTTCCTTGGTCTCTACGTATATATTATACAATGACTTTAAATCTGACATCAGGCACCTCAACAATTTAATAAATCACTTATTTTTTTTACCAAAAAAACATACTGTTCATTGTACTTTTTCATAAGCACTGAATCATTATTTAAAATATAAAAGTCTGATAATCCCCCCCTAGGAAAAAACATACTTTTATACAAGGTTTTTAATTTTTTCAGGGTCTCATCTGTCGCTTCGGATTTCTCTAATTCTTTTGACATTTCCTGCAATATTTCTATGAAATAACTCACATTCTCCTCTAGTCTGTACATATATAAAAAATTTACCAACTCATTTATTGCTTCAGATAATTCTTTTTTCATTTTATTCTCCCTAGGTGCGTTGTATTGTCAAGTATTCCCTCAATATTCCAAGGCTTATTGATATATAACTGCTCTTTCCCTCCTAAATAGACCCCACCTTGATATCCAGTCGGTCCTTCGTAATAAATGGTTCCTTTAGGAAACTTAGTAGCATACACATCTGTAATTTCAGATGTACCGGTTAATACTCCTGTTTTGCTATCTATCCATTGAGGCTTTACTGCAGAATCAATCCTGACTTTCATTGCGGACTCAGGTATATCGCGTGTATAATATTGTCCTAGCGGTCGTTCTGAATTCCCAGCTCTAAAAAATACTGTATCCTCCTCTAAAACTTTTACATTATATTTACCACTTGCAAAACTAGAGGCGGCAACTTCGTCAATATCGGCTAAAGGA
>NZ_JBRUGW010000075.1:0-1319 GCF_053206505.1 Streptococcus fryi
AACAATAAAATTCCTTGAAGAAATGAATTCTTCAAGGGATTTTTGGATAACAAATGTCAATCATCTGTCTTATCCCATAATGGTGATGGATATTCTGAAGGTAGTCCTAATTGCATATTCAGTTTATTAGATTCTATAACAAGTTCTAATTTTTCAAAGAAATCTTGTTTTGCATCTTCAAAATTTTCGTGTTCCTTACTATGTCCAACAATATACGACCTGTCATCTCTCCCATCAACATAAAATTTCCCATTTTTTTGATAAAGATGAAAAGCCCAAGGAAGTCTCTTGGTCTCATCAAATAGAACATAATGCAAACTATCAAAATTACGTTTTTTGATTTCTTGTTCTACGAGGTTTTTCATAGTTTCATTCTCAATCATCTGTATTGTCCCACAGTGGAGAAGAATATTGAGTAGGCCAATCATTATCAATATAATATTTGTTTCTTAAAACAACATGATCCAATAATTCTATAAATTTATTTTTTGCTTCCTCGAAATTTAAATATTGAAAATCCCCTCCTTTACTAGCCCTATCCATTGTAGCATATACCAAATAGAGATGTTTGCAATCATCAAACTCAATTCTTACTTCCCACTCTAATGGTCTATGTTCATTAAAAATAGAATATCTCAGACTTTTATAGCCCTTATTTTCTATTTCGTCTACTAACTTTTTCTTTTCCAATTCTAAATTTATCATTATTGTACCTCCTTGATAAAGCCTAATTTTTCATACCAATTAACAGATGTACCCAACTTAATTTGAATACCTCCACCTTGTCCAAATACTTTAGCGACTTGACCTTTTTGAGGATTATATATATCTTCTGGACCAAATTTGAAATCTTTCATGTCCATTTCTAATTGTTGTCTATCTAATGGACTTAATTCTTTAAAAGCTACTTCATAATTAGACTTATTTATATCCTTAACCACCTCATACTTATGATAAGGCTGATAGCCTTCTGGATAAGGCAAGCCACGAGTTTCATAAGGTAATTTCTGCCCATTCTCAAGCGGACTGGTGAATCGTCCGCCACTATTCCCGTACCTATCAATGAATTGCCTAGCTTTCAGATTGGCTGGTTCTGTGATGGGGTTGCCAGCACTATCTGTAACGAAACCATCAGTACCTTTTGGCGGCCATTTGATATGACCTTCCGAATCTAGATAGCTTCTCGAACGCACTGGTACAGGTTTCCCATCAGTAATATCCGCTGATAAGTAACCTCGTTTTCCATTTGGAAGTTCTACTCGCTCCGCAAAATACTTACCTTGTAAGGCATACTCTTTACGGAGGTAGTCATCAAATTT
>NZ_JBRUGW010000076.1:0-1271 GCF_053206505.1 Streptococcus fryi
CACGACAAACGCATGAGAATGTCTTTTCCCCATTTTTCTCCCACAAACACTTTTTGACTTACAATAGTCGTTTTAAATACTGGTCAAAGGACAGACCAAGGACATATTTCTTACGGCGCATGCTCATTTTCTTTCCAAAGTCCAGCTGTTTTAGAACAGCTAGGCAGAATTTATCCATCACATTCAAATTAAAAGCTAACTGCTTGTTCAAGGTTTTATTCGCGTCTTCTCGAAAAACAACATCTAATAGCCAATGCATGCTCTCTATCTGCCAATGACCTCGTACATAGTCGCACAATTCCTTCGCACTAACCTGACTACTCAAGATAAAGTAGCGAGTATCTTCACTCTCTTGACCATTCTTAGTAATGCGAATACGAACTCGTCCGATACTCTGAATATGGCCCCATTCTGGATGAGCTTTGCGGAGCCAACAAGTATCGTTAATCACCTCATACTGTCTCAACTCGATTTGACCATGCGCTTTCTCAAGCGTCTCATAGCTATCATCTCGAACACTATCTGCCTCGAAAAAGGGGCGAATATCTTCTATAAGACCCTTCTGATTGTCTTTCACTGCCAAACAGTAATCTGCCTTCTTCTTGATAATCTTATCCGCAATTGCTTTCTGTGTACCCATGGCATCCATACTAACCATACAGCCCTTAACGGAAATCATGTCTAACAACTTCGGAATCGCTGTGATTTCATTAGATTTTTCATCTGTCGCCACTTGTCCATAAGAAATCCCTAAGTCTGTCGCATAAGCTGAGACAATGTGCAGAGCCTTCTGGGTTTGACTCGCATTCCCTTTAATCGTCTTCCCGTCAATTGCCACAAGACGTTTTGAAAAGCGAGTAAAATTCTTGGCTGATAGCTCTGCTTCTTCAAGGAGAGTAGACCACATCTGCGTTACTTCCACTAGAACTTGGGGATCTAAGGTCGCAAAGACACGTTGAAGCGTATCGTGAGACGGAATCCCATTTTCTAAGCTAAGAACGGTTCGCAAGGAAGACTCGTAGGCATTCCCAAATTCCTCTATTTCGTCCCAGTATTCTGCACCTGACAGGCGGGCAAAGAAAATGAGCAATACAATATCTGACAATGTGTGCTTAATTTTCCAAGACTCTCTCTCATCTCGAACATGTATTAAGAATTCTAGTATCTCGTTCATAACAAAATCCTCCGCTATCTCTAGTATAGCAGAGGATTCACTCTTAGTTTATGAAACTGTTATTTGAAAACGATGTTTTCTTCATGCGTTTGTCGTG
>NZ_JBRUGW010000077.1:0-1269 GCF_053206505.1 Streptococcus fryi
ACCGCTTGGGCAAGACTATCGATGGCACTAAAAATCTTCGGAGAAGAGGCATGAAAAGCTCGGAGTTTGTCTAACTTCTCTTGTAGTTTTCGCTTAAGTTCTTGCTGGATATCAATTTGGCGGTCTAAGCTATTGAGCAGTGAGTTATTGGGCCGGTCACTGGCATACTCCAAATTCCAGAGCTTACGGTAACGAATAATAGTTTGCTCTGCCTTGGCAATCAAGTCAACCAGTTGATCTTCGTGAAGACTTGTACTGTCAACCTCAGCCATATAGCGATGCAGTATTTTTACTTACAGCCATCCCTTAGCTTTCAAAAATTTATCGGGTATACGTAACTCTATTTCTTGTTTAATTTCTTCTAAATATTCTTCTAATCCACCACTAGAATATGTCTTTTTTTCTTTAGATAATCTAATTGGTTGACTCCCTGTATCTATAGAAATACCTATTATATCTCTCTCATAATTAAATATCAAAATAAAATAATTATACGCACAAAATTTTATTTTAAATGCTCTATGAGCAGGGACTTCAACAATATCATATACACTAATTCCATCAATTCTGTTTGAAAACACTCCTCGAAGCGTTTCGGATATAGCTCGAGCTAATAAAACTGTATCACTTAATTGCATACCAATAATCTCCAATCTTATATAATTCTTTATAATCATATTTATCTTGTAAATAATCCCATTCCCAATTTAGAGCACTATCTGAATAATCTAAGGGATTATGTGAAAATCGTATTTCTTTTTGACCTAGCACTGCATCATCAAGAGCTGGTTTGTTAAACAACTCAAACATTTGCTTACCTTGATCATCTAAATTGTACTTTTTTGTTAAGGTGTTCCAATCATCGCCTAAATCAAAATAGGTAGTTTCGCCTGCTTGGACAATGTAAGAATCCGGTCCAGGGGTAGTCCAATCTTGTGTGCCATCCTCCAAAATAGTTGGGCTATATTTCCCTAAAGTTAAAGTATCTGATTCTTTATTATGAATACTTTTTTTACGATACATCTCATATTCTTTTAAGGGAATTTTTCCCTCTACCTTGCCCTTTATTATTTTTAAATGTCCAATTTCTCCATTTTTCCAATTTTGATACCAAGTAACTACTTTAGGCCCAGCCAACAAAAAAATCACCCCTAAGATATTACTGCTCAGCTTAACTGGTGTATATAACTTAGCAGTTGTTATTTCAGCTTCCGTTGCTGGTTTGCCAGTAAGGGGATTTATCCCAGTCTCATTGATATGAGCATTCAA
>NZ_JBRUGW010000078.1:0-1266 GCF_053206505.1 Streptococcus fryi
TTCCGAGTAGGTTTGTGATAAAATCCTCGCTTTTTTATTTTTAGGCTCGGGAAGAACTAGTCACTCCCCTGACTAGTTCTTTATTCCATATGAGTCTTTTTAATGATGGATTGGATGCTTTTCATTAGAGGTCATATGGGGCTTTTTTGATACTCAAAAGGCCCTATAATCTCTATGGTGGAGTTACCCACTACAGTCTTATAGAGCCAGATAAACTAGCCCTTAAACTAGTTTGCTTTTTATTTTCTGTGTTATTTTTGAAAAAAGTAGTCTAAAAGAGTGGTTTAAGGCAAGATAAAAAGACCTTCCAACCCTTATTTTCACCAATTTTTTGAGATTAAGGCACGCCAAAGTCAGCCCAACCTTATCTCGCATTTTGGGCTTACTAATTTCTCTTGTATAGCGGAGATTTAAGAGAGGATTTAAGAATAAGGCCTTTAAGATGCTTGATGATGTCATTGATAGGCTACAAGAGGTGATACAAAGCCTGCATTAGTCTGTGTTGAAAACTATTGTTCATAGAAATTGGTTGTTTTCAGATTTTGATATTTGATGAGTATTAACTGTTATCAGAAAGTTAAAGGAGTCCAATTTAAGACAGATCTGAGCGACCTACCAGAAAATATGTCTTGGGATGAGTGTAGCTTTAAGAAGGGGAAAATGAGCTTTGTTGCACAAAATTTCGACTCGCTAAAAGTGATCGCTATTCTGGATGGGCGGACACAGACAACCATTCGAAACCACTTTCTACGCTATCCTAGTTCTGTCAGAAACCGTGTCAAAGTCATCACTATAGACATGTTTAGTCCTTACTATAAACTAGCCAAACAATCCCACTCTCTCATTTTCAAGCTCAGGCGGAAACGATATGGGGAGAGACAAAAGGAATACCACCGTAGTCTGTATTTTGACAAGTATTTGAGAAAACCTATCTAGTTAAAATATGTGTGAGACTAGATAGAATGAGAAAGAGAAGTTCATACGTTTGTCGTGGAGTCGTTCAGTTTGGCACGCCTTTTTTTGTTTTCTGTGTTATAATGGGATGAAAAACTACGGGACTATTTTTGCACCCCCTTTGAGCGGTTTGCACCCCCCTGAGAGGATAAAGGTTAGATTGTATGATTAAAGTGATAGCAACAGACATGGATGGCACCTTTTTGGATAGTTTTGGTAGTTATGATAAGGAGCGCTTTGAGCATGTTTTAAATGGTTTTGACTCTATGGGATGGTTATTGACTATAGCTAGTGGTCGTGGAATGTTGGCTT
>NZ_JBRUGW010000079.1:0-1139 GCF_053206505.1 Streptococcus fryi
ATTCCGAAACTTTGACAACTTTAAAAGAAGGATTTTGATTGCCTTGAACATCAAAAAGGAGAGAACCAATCTGATTCTCTCCAGATGTTAGCTTTTCATCTACCCACTACAGTTGACAAAGAGCCCTTTTCATCTACCCACTACAGTTGACAAAGAGCCACAGTTGACAGTGAGACAAACCAAAAACAGCGGATTTCTCCGCTGTTTTTAGCTATCTAACGAGATAAACATCTAACCTTAGATAAGAAACATTTTTTATTTCTTTTTGCGACGAGGTGATACTAGACCTATTGACGCAAGAAGTGTTCCTAAACCGAATACAGTTGTAGCAACTGAACCCGCATCACCTGTCTTAGGTAATTCAGTCATTTGAGCTGGTTCTGCTGGTTTAGCTGGTTCTGCTGGCTTACCTGGCATAACTGGTTTAGCTGGTTCTGCTGGCTTACCTGGCATAGCTGGTTGAGCTGGTTCTGCTGGCTTACCTGGCACAACTGGTTTAGCTGGTTCTGCTGGTTCTGCTGGTTTACCTGGCACAACTTGAGTAGTTGGTACTTTACGGTAAACATTCACAACATTACCATGTTTATCAGTCGTAGAAGATACTAAAACATATCCTGAAAGTTCTTTATTTGGATGAGAACCATCTGCATTTGGTGCAATAACATTGCCTTCTTCATCTACAAATGAAGTATTTACTTTCTTATAGACATAGATAGTATTACCGTTAGCATCTACAGTAGTTGAGCTGATATAGTATCCTGGGATTTCTTTACCTGGCTCATTACCTTCTACTGTTGGGCTTAACACTTTACCATTTTCATCTACAAATGAAGTCTTAACTTTGCTATAAACATGGACTGTGTTACCATTTGCATCTACAGTAGTTGAGCTGATATAGTATCCTGGGATTTCTTTACCTGGCTCTTCACCTTCTACTGTTGGGCTTAACACTTTACCATTTTCATCTACAAATGAAGTCTTAACTTTGCTATAAACATGGACTGTGTTACCTTTTGCATCTACAGTAGTTGAGCTGATATAGTATCCTGGGATTTCTTTACCTGGCTCTTCACCTTCTACTGTTGGGCTTAACACTTTACCATTTTCATCTACAAATGAAGTCTTAACTTTGCTATAAA
>NZ_JBRUGW010000080.1:0-1089 GCF_053206505.1 Streptococcus fryi
CTACTCCTGTCAAAAAGATAAAGGGGTAGAGGCTGTTGGTCCAATGGCGACGAGCCACGACATCAACAATCTTAGGCCACTTAGAACGGTCACTATGTTGCAAAATATAGGACGCCGCAAGGCCAACAAGGTAACTCATCAGGATCAACAGAAATCCTGAACGTTCATCTTGACGGGTATCAGCTTGTTTAGTCACTGTTCCAACAAGGGATTCAATTTTTGAAGAGTCAACGGGATTAGATAAGTACTCATAAACAGCATTGTTCTGACTATTACCGATTTTAGTATTACTCAAAACAGTTGAGAAAGATTTCAAGAACTCTGCGTTATTACCATACTCTTTGGTCATCACCCCATAAAGTTCATCAACCCGACCAGATAAGTTTGTCCCCTCAGTCTCCAATGCTTTGACATCTGTGGCTAAACGGTCAACTTGCCCCTGAATACTCTCAGAAACCAATTGATGAGCTTTAGTATTTTCCATCAATGTCTGACTAGCATTTTTCAATCGCTCCAAGTCACTATTGATAGACATGGAAACTGTAACCAAGTCCGTATTGTCACGCTTTTCTTGTTCCACAAACGTTGGCTTTTTCTTAATGGTCTCATTAACTGACTGAGTTTGTTCAACTGTTGTAGCTAGTCCCTCTAGGAGTTTGGTTGTATTTGTCCGCAATTCGTCGATATAAGTTGACAATTCCTCTGATTTTGGAATGAGGGCATCAAATTCAACAATCGTTTCTTCGGGTGTTTTTAAAGCATTTTTTAATTCAGTAACAGTTGTATCTTGAATTAACTTAACCACAATATTCTCAAGTTCTTCTTTATTATCGTATTTCTGTTTAATACGCCCAAACAGAGAACTTGGACTTGGCTCTAATGTTCCAGAGCCATCTCTAAATTGTTCACCATAGAATGCTTTAATAAGACCTGCCAGTTCATAATAAGAACGTAAATCAGCAACCACTGCTCTTTCAAGATGGTTTGTACGAACATACTCACCATAAGGGTAAAAGACAGAGGATGCATGATAAGTTCGATGAAAGACCTTATTAACGCGATCGATATTTTCACGACTGATTGTCTCTT
>NZ_JBRUGW010000081.1:0-1012 GCF_053206505.1 Streptococcus fryi
ACCCATGAAGATGGTATCGCGAACGGGGTTCCATTGGTCGTTTGTGTTCTGGTTTGTAGAGAAGTGATATTGTCGAATTTGATTTTATATCCCATAATTGCGGAAAGCAGAGCGAAAACTCTGCTAGGATGATTCTAATAAATATTATCATCAGACCATAATGGGTGAAGATAATTAACGGGCATGCCTTCTTTTGTATAATATTTATTTATTATGATAATATCTGCTAAAAAATCTATGAACGCGGTTTTTGCTTCTTCAAATGTCGGGTAGGCATGTTTTCCATTGTAACTTCCTCTATCCATAGTTCCGTATACAAAATATATCTGTTGTTTCCCGTTAAACTCAATCACTACCTCCCACTCTCCTGGATTCTCTTCCGGAAAAATAGAATATCTCAAACTCTCATAGCCAAGTTTATGGATTTCTTCCAACAATTTTTGTTTCTGTTCTTCTAAAATTTCCATTTACTTTATCTCCTTTATTAACCCCATCTTCTCATACCAATTAACCGATGTCCCAAATTTAATTTGAGTGCCTCCCCCTGCTCCAAAGACAATATCAATTGTTCCTTTTTGAGGATTAGCCATATCCGCCAATGTGAATTTGTAATCTTTCATCAATCTATCAAGAACTACTTTATCTATTTGAGATAAGTTTGAATAAGCAGCGGTAACATTCTCTAAATTAATATCTTGGATTACCTCATACTGATAATACCTTTGATAGCCCTCTGGGTATGGCAAACCTCTCTGATTAAAAGGTGTTATTTTTCCATTCTCAATCGGGCTTGTAAATGTACCTCCTGATTCACCAAATCGATCAATAATATCACCAGCTTTTAAATCGGCTGATTGCATCACGGGCTTCCCATCTTTGAGGGTAAAGCCATTGTAAATTGGCCAATCTATTGAACCATCTGCCTTCAAATATGAGCGATATCTAACTGGCGTTAACTGACCAGTTGCTTTATCGATATCATAGGAAATTTTATGCCTTTAGAACAATAAAA